>CAZKSK010000197.1:0-4726 GCA_964555225.1 uncultured Bacteroides sp. | reverse complement strand
TACCGGTTCCCAAAATAATTTAAATACATTCCTTTACGCTCAAGATCAGCCTGTAACGGTCATTACAGTTGAAGAAGAAAAGTCTTTGATGGAATACCATTCTTTTATCTGGAAACAGATAAAAAACAAGGGGAATATGTATAAACGGCAGATATCGAATTATCTGATTCTTTCTTTAACTCTCGAAATTATGAATATCGTCAATGGACATAGACCGTTGGGCTCTGTTCCAAAGACCAGAAAAGAGGAGCAATTTGAACGTTTCTTAACTTTGATGGGTGATTACTATACTAAAAATCGTGCTGTATCCTTTTATGCTGATAAAATGTGCATAACTCCGAAGTATCTTTCTTCTTTATGTAAATCCCTTACGGGAATAACAGCTAGTGAATGGATTGATCGTAGCGTGATCCTCGAAGCAAAAGCCATGTTGAAAAATTCGAATTTTACTGTTCAGGAAGTTTCCGAAAAACTGAATTTTCCCAATCAATCTTTTTTTGGTAAATATTTTAAGCATCATGTAGGTATATCTCCTAAAGAATATAGAAATAGAAAATAGAGAAAAGTTTGGTATATAGCAAACAATCGTTTGCCCGTAATCAGCCGATCATCTGCCTATAGCCAAACAATTGTTTGACTATAGGCAGATGAGTTTTTATTACGGTCGTTTTTAAATGTACCGGCAGAATTTTTTTAATTCGGAAAGAATCCGCTTTTTTTATAGCGTAAAAAAATCTGGAAAAGCGTTTGTGAAAAACACATTATAACAGGTTTTGTGTTGACACATAGAGCTTTATCAGTTGTAATGAGAATGTGAAAAAGAAAAAAAGTTTTATTCATTAATTCTATTTTTTTAGCCTTAACTGTAAAAAAATACTAAAAACAAAACAATTCTCTTTGTATTCAATTTTTGTTCAGAATTGCCTCTCATTTTTGTATCGTAAAACTTTTTGATTGAAGCCAAATTTAAATTCACAGTGAGATGCAACGACTCGTAAAATTTATAATCTTGATTTTTTTACAGATTCCTTATTCAGTCAATGCGCAACAAATAAAAACTTTGGACTTTTTCATTACAATGGCAAAAGAAAATAGTCCTGTTTTGAATGATTTTAATAATCAGCGTTATTCTCTGAAAATTGACAGTATGAAAATGCTTGCGGATTATGGTCTTAAAATTAATTCCATTAATGATGCAATGTATGCACCGGTAATTAACGGATGGGGATATGATAACGCTCTTTCTAATGGGCAAAATATTACAACTGTTATTAGAATCAGTAAAGACATATTGGGAAGAAAAAACTTGAATAAAAGATTGCTGGATTATTCATTAGGTATTAAACAGTTATTTAATCGAACTCGAATAACGGAGTTGCAACTTGTTCAGACTGTTACGGAACAATACATCAATACTTATGCGGCACAACAGCAATATCAAAATTCACAGGAAGTAATTAAATTACTCAAAGGAGAAGATGTTATCTTGAAAAAACTTACTCGGGATGCAGCTTTCAAACAAACAGATTATTTGAGCTTCATGGTTCTATTGCAACAGAATATCCTGACGTCTCAACAACTGTATGCGAGTTGGCTGAATAGTTACGCTACCTTGAATTATATATCCGGAATTGTAGATACCACCTTGCAAAAGGTGGAACCGGTTTTGTTATCGAATGAAAGTACAGTATCTTTTGAAAATAGTATTTACGCTGACAATTATAAAATTGATAGTTTGAAATTAGTGAATCAGGCTAAAATTATCAGTTATGAATATCAACCAAAACTTTCTGTCTACGCTGATGGTGGTTATTCGTCATCATTTATAATTACTCCATACAAAAATTTTGGTGCAAGTGTGGGACTTTCCATTACGGTACCTCTTTATGATGGGAACAAACAGAAAAAGCTGTTGCAACAAAATCATTTACAACAAGATACCCGTAGACGATATAATGAATTTGAAAGAAATCAGTATGAACAACAAGTCGGTCAAATAGGAAATCAGATAAAACAATACAGGCAAATGATTGCTACTGCCAATGAGCAGTTGAAATATTCCAAAACATTGATAGATGCTAATTTAAAGCAACTTCCAACAGGAGATGTAAAAGTTACTGATTTTATTTTATCTATTAACAACTATATTAATCTAAAATCAGGATTGATACAATTTGAAACTACACTTTACGATTTTTATAATAAACTTAATAATTTAACTATACAATAATGAAAGCTTGTAATTTCCAATTTTTAATTCTTTTTACTGCTGTTCTTCTTGTATTAAGCGGTTGTCATGGAAGACAGTCTGACATGGAGAATACAAATAGGGTACAGTCTGTGCCTCGGACATCGGTAAGAGTGGCTTATCCATCGGATACAGTTCATTTCAATGATGAACTTTCGCTTAATGCTACAGCTACATATTTGCTAAAATCGGATGTGAAAGCCAATATTACAGGATATATTATAAAGATGAATATAAAGTTGGCAGATAACGTTCGTCGTGGACAATTTCTCTTTGGGTTGCAAACCAAAGAAGCACATGTGCTGGAAAGTACAATCAATAAATTGGACCCTTCTTTTCGCTTTTCCGGAAAGATGTCGGTGGTGAGCCCTACATCAGGTTATATAACAATGTTGAATCATCAATCCGGTGATTATGTACAAGAAGGAGATGTGCTTGCTACTATTGCCGATGCCGCTAGTTTTGGTTTTTTGATGGAAGTTCCTTATGAATATAATCAGTTCATTTATAAAGGAAAAGAAGTTATTGTAAATCTTCCTGATGGTAGGAGTCTTACCGGTAATATAGTTAGAATCATGCCTTCTGTTAATTTGACGGCGCAGACTCAACAGGTCTTGGTAAAAGTGAAACATGGCGAAAATATTCCCGAATATCTTATAGCGACGATAAATCTTGTGAAAAGTAGTACTACCGGAATATGTGTACCTAAAAAAGCGGTGTTGACCAACGATACACAATCGGATTTCTGGGTAATGAAACTTATTAATGACAGTGTTGCCGTAAAAACCAACATTCGTAAAGGAATTGAATTCAATAATTGGATACAAGTGCTTTCCGGTGGTATCTCGTTAAAAGACAGAATCGTTACAACCGGTAACTATGGCATGAGTGATACGACTTTTGTAAAGATTCAAGGGATGGATTATTCAAGTAAAGCCATTGATAAAGAAAATCAAAAATGAAGGACTCGTTTTTTCTTAAATATAAAAATCCTCTACTTATTATTGTAGTAATAATATTATTAGGAGGTGTTTTTTCTTATGTAAAAATAAAATCATCGTTGTTTCCTCAAATTACTTTTCCTAAGATAAAAGTAATTGCCGATGCCGGACAACAGCCTGTCGATCAAATGACCGTTTCTATTACACGACCATTGGAAAATGCAATTAAACAGGTTCCTGATCTGGAAGTAATTAAAAGTATTACGAGCCGAGGCAGTTGTGAGATTTCGGCATTTATGTCTTGGAATTCCAATATAGATGTGAGCCAGCAACAGATCGAAGCACGTATTAATCAAATTCGTAACCAATTACCGTCTGATGTAAATATTACTATAGAAAAGATGAATCCCTCGATTCTGCCGGTAATGGGTTATTCGTTAACGGCAAAATCTCTGTCACCTATTGAGTTGAAACAATTGGCCTTGTATACTATTAAGCCCTTTCTGTCACAAGTGCCTGGTGTGAGTGACATACGTATTATAGGTGGGCAGGATAAGGAATATTGGGCGGTATTGAGTCCTCAAATAATGACAAAACTGGGTTTAACGCCTTCTGAAATTGCACAAAAATTGAATGAAACTAATTTTATAAAATCCAATGGATATTCGTCGGATTATCGATATTTATATCTTACTCTTACCGATGTTCAATTGCACAATATAGAACAGTTAAAGAACGTTGTCATAAAAAATGATGGCAATCGTATTGTATATTTTAAAGATATAGCCCAAATCAATGTGCATTCTGCAAAACAATATATTAAAGTAAATGCCGATGGCAAAGAAAGTATTTTGATTGCAGTTATACAACAACCTGATGCGAATGTTGTTGATATGAGTAAGGCTATGAAGCAAAAAATAAAAGATTTGGAAAAAGCTCTACCTGAGGATGTACAGTTGACTCCTTATTATGTACAGGCTGATTTTGTGAATGACAGCATAAAAAGTGTTACTGATGCACTTTGGATTGGTTTGCTCCTTGCTATTGTTGTTGCAATCCTATTTTTGCGATCTTTCAAGGCTAGTGTTGTTATTCTTGTAACCATTCCCATAACTCTTTCTCTTACGATGCTGGTATTATACGTAACGGGGCAGACTTTTAATATTATGACATTGGGTGCGATTGCTGCGTCCATCGGATTGATTATTGACGATGCAATTGTTGTGGTAGAACAAATTCATCGCACTCATGAAGAACATCCTAATGAAAATAGTCGTGTATTGGTACAGAAAGCAATTGATTATTTACTGAAAGCTATGGTAGGTTCCTCATTGAGCACTATTGTAATATTTGTTCCGTTTATGTTAATGAGTGGAGTGGCGGGCGCTTATTTTAAGGTGATGACAAATACGATGATTATTACATTGATTTGCTCTTTCTTTTCAACATGGCTTTTATTACCCGTGGTATATCTTTTCCTTTCACAATTTATCAAAACCAAAAATTCGCGATATCACGAAGTGAAAGAACGGAAATG
>CAZKSK010000196.1:0-4728 GCA_964555225.1 uncultured Bacteroides sp. | reverse complement strand
AAATGCTTTATTTGTTAAAGCATCCTTATATCCACGATTAAACGAATCGACTAGTGTTGCTGTATCCTGACTAAAATAGGTGAGTTCTTTTGTTGGAAGTAAATTAAGATAATTTACATTGAGTTCAGAAGCATAGCTTGAAACCATACTTACAATTTGCTTTCCAATCATATAGAACAAGAAGAAATTCCATGGATTGTCGCTTTGAATTCCTTCTCTATCAGACTTGGGAATAAAATCAGCATTCAAATAAAATGGGAATTTGAATCTGTGCTCATTCATAGGAAGATAAGCATATAATGAGAGATCATCTTCACCGATTGGCGTAACAAGTCCATCTTCGTCAAGCTTGATAGCAAATGAGATAGTTGTTTCTTTAGCCGATGCAATACGGTCTGGAATACCTGCAACTTCTGTTAATTCATTACCATCTTGATCAAGTTTAATAAAGTAGTTTTCTTTTTCACCCCTATTATTAGTTCTTTCTTTTCTTCTGATTTGAATGCCTGCCTTTTTGAATTCATCGTCATTCACTAAAAGATTATCTGACGAATAAATACAAAAATCTTCAGATAAACGATCTTCATTGAAAGAGTTTACAAGCGAAACTATGTTATTCTTTCTATCTATTTTCTTTTGAATAGTAAGACATTTATCCTTATCTATCAATTGCACTCGATTAGTGTTTCTGAGAAATAACATAAATCGTGGTTCAGAAAACACTTCTTTAATCGCCTCATGATATTCAGAAAGTGTTTCTTCATCCATTTTTAATGCAATAGCAACATTTTCTTTTTGATTGAAAATGGAATCATATGGATCAATTTTTAATGATTCATACCATATCGGTAATAACTGCCAAGGAATATCCTTTACACCTTTGAATTCCCTAAAGAATTTTAGATATTTGTGAAGAAATTCTTTCTGTTTTTCCACATCATTCTCAATATCGTTAACATGGTAGTAAAAGGCTTTGAAATCATTATAGATTGGTAAATTTTTATCGAAAGAAAAATTGTAGCCAGCACTTTTAATTAATACAGACTCAGAATTTGTGAATACTGACTTGAACCCAATACCTTTATAGCCTGTTTTCTTACTGCTTGCACTCTTTGTGCTTTTTGCAGCAGATGTAATTGATTCAAAGTCATGTTTATTAAATGCAAATCCATCGTGTGTTACAACAAAATAATTATCGCTAAGTTGTAACTTTACTTTAACGCCATTCTCTGGGGCAGCATCATCGGCATTTTGAAGAAGTTCAAAAAACATTCTCTTTTTACTAGTATAGAGGTTCTGACCTACTTCTTCAAGCAAGTTAGCTACACTTGTATTAGTGTTTGGACTTGTATGTTGCTTAAAAGAAAGGGAAACAGACTCTTTATATGGATTTTCTGCTTCTTTAATTTTATTTGATGATACACAAAACATATAAGGAGAACCTTGTTCCATGCGGTATTCTTTACGTGGCATGTCAATCTCTATCTCATAATAATTACCAGAAACAAAAAAATTACGCAATCGGTTATCAACGATGGCAATGAGACACTTCCCATTAATTGGATCTACTAGTAATTTGCCATTGTTTTCTTCTTTAACATCTCCTGTAGACATTAAATTTGTGAAAAAATACTTGAAATTAATCTCTATAACTTTGCCAATAAAACGATTGGTTGTTAATCCCATAGTAGCCAGTAAATCTGTAAGACTAAGTTCGTAAAGGCTCTCTTCGTATTTATCTTCAACAAAAAACTTTCTACTAAAAATCAGCTGGCCGTTGTCTTCTCCCATATATGCAACACGGACATGTTCTCCTGGAAAAACTTCATCACTAGCACGAATAACTTTATTTGGTGACAGTTCATCCCTATATATACTGCCTAAGATTCCGGTATTACCAATGTCTATAGTAGCAAATTTATTGTTTATATTCTTAACAATAGCATCAATGATATCGCCCTTATTTAGTTGAGAACGTAACCAATCAACTCTAGCTTTCTTTTCCTCGGCCTCGATTGGACGCATATCCAAGACAACATCTTTTAACTTTTCATTATATTTAATGAAAACAAATTCAAGTTCTTCATCAGTCTCTATTTCATTGTTCAATAGTCTGGTTTTATAAGGTTCAACAAAACGTTTTAAAGGTACAATTACCTTTATCAATCCATCTGCTTCAATAAGAGCAGATGTGGAATTTTCATTTTTAATGATACCCTTAAATAAACATTTTACCCGTTCATTCTCACTATGTACTTTTGCAAAATAATCATGTAAAGCCAACACACTCATCGAAATTTTGTTTCGATGCTTCTCTGGGTCGTAATTGTTGTCAATTACAACACAAGTAATTTCTTCACCTTCTTTGTATTCTATTGTTGGGAGTTCACTTACATGAACAAGTGCCGTGCTGTCTCCTAAGTTTACAATAAGACCGAAACTCTCAACAGATTTTATAATAACCTTGTATATGGTACCTTTTTCAACTGTTCTTGGATTGGGTAGAAGATTTTTTCGGCTTAGATTCAACTTTCCATCTGGTAATTCTTTGATAACTTTTACATCAAGAACATCACCTTCCGATAATGAAGAAAGAGTCACAGACTGATTAGACCAAGATATATCATGAAGTCTTATCAAACCGTCAACTCCATTGGGCATTTTTGCAAATGCTCCGAGATCTGGTTTTATACTGGTAATTTTTACGCGAATAATATCACCAACTGATGGATTATTATATGTTGTCATAGGCAATTTATCTTTTAGTATAACTTTACAATTTTGTTAGTCACTCTGATCTCAAATATTTCAATTAAAAATTAAATCAGATATAAGACATTATCTATCATTCACATATTAGAATCTAACACATGTAACATTATAGTTTCATGCAAAGAGAATTTCTTAATTACAAAAATAGGTATTTTATCATTTTAAATAGAATACAAACACATAATAGTCAAATCAATGGGCTGATTTTAACAAAATATCCGGTTTTATCCTTACCTTTGTGTATGATATTGGGATATTATACCCGAACAACAATAAAGAAACTATGCAGATACATAACAATACATTGATAACAGAATGCTCGGCTTACGATTTCAAGGAAATGTTGGAGCGTAAGAAAGTGAAGTCGTGGCTTAAATCCGTGTCGGCTTTCGCTAATACGGATGGTGGCAGTTTGTTCTATGGAGTGAATGATGACGGCGTAATTGTAGGGTTGGAGAATCCACAAGCCGATGCTGATTTTATCAGTGAAATGATAAAGGCACGACTTGACCCTGTGCCGGAAGTTCAACTTATTCCGATAGAACACGAAGGGCATACCCTGCTTGAAGTGAAAGTAAAGGCAGGAACGCTTACACCTTATTACTATTATCAGGATGGGACACGTACCGCATATATACGAATTGGCAATGAAAGTGTGGAGTGTAATTCGCAACAACTTCTTTCATTGGTATTGAAAGGTACGCACATGACATGGGATTCTCTTCCTACCCAAGTGGATGCCAGCAAACATTCTTTCATCATCCTTGCCAATACCTTCCGTGAGCAAACCCATCAAGAATGGAACGACAAGTATCTGGAATCATTCGGACTAGTAACTCCTGACGACAAACTGACCAATGCAGGATTGCTGTTTGTGGATAATTGCACGGTATTTCAATCGCGTATTTTCTGCACCCGTTGGACTGGACTATATAAGGATGATGCCATCAGTTCCGTGGAACATCGGGCTAACCTTGTGCTGCTCTTAAAATATGGTATGGATTTCATCAAAAACTATACCATGAGTGGCTGGGTGAAGATGCCAAACTATCGCCTTAACCTCCCCGACTATTCCGACCGCGCCATCTTCGAAGGATTGGTAAACCACCTTATCCATCGAGATTACACCATGATGGGCGGTGAAGTACATATTGACATTTACGATGACCGAGTAGAACTAGTATCACCTGGTGCCATGCTTGACGGCACACAGATTCAAGACCGTGACATATACAAAGTGCCGTCCATGCGCCGCAACCCTGTCATTGCAGATATGTTCACACAATTGGACTATATGGAGAAACGTGGTTCCGGCTTACGCAAAATGCGAGAGCTTACAGAGAAGCTACCCAATTTCCTACAAGGCAAAGAACCGCAATATCAAACGGAAGCGACTTCTTTCTACACCACATTCTATAATCTGAACTGGGGTGACAATGGAAGAATACCTGTTGAGGAAGTGGCTAACAGGGTAAACAGTACCCTCGAAAAGTACCCTGAAAACGAAGAAAGTTCGGTGGAAAAGTTCGGTGGAAACAGCAAAAGTTCGGTGAAAACCTTTGGTAATACGCAAGAAAGTTCGGAGAAAGGTTCGGAGATAATCCCAAAAGGTTCGGAGAAAAAGTTCGGAGATTCGAAAAACAAATCTAAAAGCATTGGGAAAACCACACAAAAGATTATTGATTTCGTCATTTCCGACCCATCAATGTCTGCAGAAGCAATGGCCTATAAAATAGGAATAAGCTCCCGAGCCGTAGAAAAACATATTTCAAAGCTTCGTTCTATGGGAATTTTGTCTCGTGAAGGAGCAGATCATGGTGGCTATTGGCGCATTATTGTTAACCCTCAAACTGAGCAATAAAACTATGGAGACATCTTTCATACCATTCAGTGTAATAATTGCCGTTTTGATTATCGCCTTTTTGTTTGCCTCTTTGCCACAGGTAAACCATAAAA
>CAZKSK010000195.1:0-4746 GCA_964555225.1 uncultured Bacteroides sp. | reverse complement strand
CTTTTGCATGTTTTTCAATTGCATAACCTATATCTCCTACAAAACCAAAAGGGTGAGCTGCTTTCATTCCTATTTCAAGGCATTCTTTGGTTACTTCTACCAAATGTTTTTTCTTGGGTGTTGTTTTCCCTATAATAAACATACGTGAAGCATCGGAGTAATATCCATTTAATATAGTAGACACATCTACATTAATAATATCCCCTTCTTTTAAAATTTCAAACTCACTAGGTATACCATGACAAACTACTTCATTGATACTAGTACATACGCTTTTGGGAAATCCTTCATAATTAAGTGGTGCAGGAATAGCTCCATGTTCTATCGTATAATCATATACGAGTTTATCTATTTCGGCAGTACTCATTCCTTCATGTATTTCTTTTTCCACTAAATCAAGAATACCTGTATTTATAATACCACTACGTCGAATTCCTTCAATTTGCTCAGGTGTTTTAATAAGACTGCGACTGGGGACTAATTTTTCTTTGTTTTGCCAATAAAGAACCTTTTTATCAAGTTCTGTCAACTCCTGTCCCATAGGAATTATCCAATTATTTTTTTTCCTTCCAAACATCATTTATAATGATTTGTATAGGCTTGCAAATTTATATCTTTTATTATAACAATCCTAACATTTTACTCAAAAAATTGTTGTACTTGAAACTAAAAAATAGTTTATTATTGTTAAGGATACCATGAATTCTAATAGTTTGAATTATAATTATATAAAAATGAACTAATAAAATATGGAATACTTGTAATATAAACGGTTCAAATAAAAATATTGATACATTTGCATAATATTAATTTAATTATTTATTATGAAAAAAATCTTATTGGCAATAGGAACAATTACTTTACTTTGTTCTTTTCAAAATCAGGAGGATAATAATCTTTCTATGTTTGTTGGTACTAGTACGAATGGTTCCGGTAATGGAATCTATTTTTATCATTTCGATCAAGAGAAAGGTATTTCATCTCTAGTGAATGTGTTGTCTATAGGAAATCCTTCTTTTTTTGTATTTTCCCAAGATAAGAAATTTATTTATTCAGTGAGTGAATATTCTGAAGGTAAGGCTACTATAAGTTCTATCAATTTGAATTGTGCCAAAGAGAAAATGTCTATACTTAATACAGTTCCAGCAGAAGGAGATGATCCTTGTAATATTACTACAGATGGGAAAAATGTTTATACAGCTAATTATAGTAGCGGAAGTATAGCCGTATTTCCGATAAAGGCGGATGGTTCCATTGGAAAAGCTTCAAAAGTGATACAGTTTCATGGTAAGGGGATTGATCCGAATCGGCAGAGTATGTCGCATTTGCATTGTGTTAAGTTTTCTCCTGATGGTAAATATCTTTATGCTGATGATTTGGGAGGAGATTGCATTTATAAATTTCAGATTAAAATAGAAAACGGTAAAAATACAATTAATGAAGGCATTCCTTCTTCTTTTAAAGTCACAGCAGGTTCCGGACCACGTCATCTAACTTTTTCTCCGAATGGAAAACAGGCTTATTTGGTGAATGAGTTATCAGGTACGGTGATCGTTTTTGATTATAATAATGGTATTTTAAAAGAAAAGCAAACCGTTGTTGCTGATACAGTTAAAGCTCATGGTAGTGCTGATATCCACTTGAGTCCAGATGGAAAGTTTTTGTATGCTAGTAATCGTTTGAAAGCAGATGGTATTGCAATTTTTAAGGTTGATTCTAAAGGCTTTTTAATGAGAGTAGGTTATCAATTAACAGGCATACATCCCCGTAATTTTGCAATTACTCCAAATGGTAAGTATGTTCTTGTAGCATGTCGTGATAGTAATATTGTGCAAGTATATAAACGTAATTTCAAGACTGGTCTGCTTACTAATATTTATAATGATATTAAAATTAACAAACCTGTTTGTGTTCAATTTGTTCAATAATTTTATTTTAAAGTGAATATTTAT
Organism: uncultured Bacteroides sp.; assembly: GCA_964555225.1. GTDB lineage: Bacteria > Bacteroidota > Bacteroidia > Bacteroidales > Bacteroidaceae > Phocaeicola_A. The sequence continues at coordinate 2,794 of CAZKSK010000195.1, read as the reverse complement.
ATTGTTATTCTTTGTGAATAAATGAAAAGAATATCTTATCTTTGTAAAGAGAATTTTTATTTAATAAGAATACATAATTATACACATGAAATTTAGTCGTCTACTTGTAATAGTATTTTTGATGAATTTTACTGTTACATCTTCTCTTGCTATAAATTTAAATGATTCCGATAAGACTGATAGTGAAAAAATAATTCCTGTAAAGATAACCACTACAGAGATTCCAGAAGAAAAAATAAAATCTATTCGTGCTGTTGACGGCGAACAACCTGTACATCCTGTTAATATTAATATAGGATTAAGCAAATTGACCTTATTTGGGTATGCCCAAACAGGTTATACCTATACTGATATCGGAGGACAGAAATCTAATGCTTTTGATATTACTCGAATTGTCTTGATGGCTAACGCAGAGCTAACGTCCAAATTGAATTTCTTTATTATGTATGATGCAGTAAAAAGCCAATTGCATGAGTATTATGCCCAATACAATTTTTCTTCTGCCTTAAAACTTCGAATAGGTCAATATAAACAACCATTTACATTAGAAAGTGTTATGTCCCCTACTATACTGAATAATATAGGGTTTGATGCATCTGTTCTTTATATGGCCGGAATTGCTACTGATCCATGCATCGGTAATCATGTAGGACGTGATGCAGGGATTATGGTAACAGGAGATGCCGTTAAGTATAAGAATTGGAATTTATTTAATTATAGTCTTGGCGTTTTCAATGGTCCGGGAATGAACCAAAAGGAAAATAATAATCAGAAAGATGTAATTGGCATGTTTAATGTAACTCCTTTAAAAGGCGTAATGTTATCTACCTCATTTCTTTTGGGTACGGGGCATGCGGAATCTGACAATGAATATGGGGCATTTAAAGTTGGTGATAATTACAGACGTCATCGTTGGGCATGCGGAACGGAAATTAAAACATCTCCTTTATATTTTCGTGGTGAATATATGATTGGAGATGATGAGGGAATTCATAGTACCGGATATTATGCCGATATAGAATTACATGTTGCTAAGAAATTTGATATTATCGCTGATTATGATTATTTGAAAAAAAATAATGATGTAGATACGAGTGCTCAAAACAATTATGTGATCGGAGCCCAGTATTGGATTTATAAGAATTGTCGAATTCTTTCGGAATTTGTATATAAGAAGCCGAAAGTTGGTGATAACAGTAGAATGTGGATCACTCAGTTCCAAATCCGTTTTTAATATTCTTCACTTTTTCTCATGTTGGTTTTTATACTTATATTAAGGACACGTGTTTTATAGTGTTTATTAATAAAATAGTTTGATATTTTTAAATAGAAGCAAATTGAGAAATGTACTTTTGAGATTGACTTTATGCGAGCGGAAAACGAGACTCGAACTCGCGACCCCGACCTTGGCAAGGTCGTGCTCTACCAACTGAGCTATTTCCGCAATAAAAAAGTGAAGAGAAGGAGACTCGAACTCCCACGGGCTATGCCCACTACCCCCTCAAAGTAGCGCGTCTACCATTCCGCCACCTCTCCAATAATTGTATTTGATTATAAGTTTCGTGCCCAGAACAAGACTCGAACTTGCACGTCTTTTGAACACCCGCACCTGAAACGAGCGCGTCTACCATTCCGCCACCTGGGCATAAAAACAGCTTTTAACTGTAAACTTATAAAATCAAAGAACAATTAGAGCGGAAAACGAGACTCGAACTCGCGACCCCGACCTTGGCAAGGTCGTGCTCTACCAACTGAGCTATTTCCGCAATATTTAAGGCAAATGTATAAGTTAGTATATTCCTTTTTCGTTTGCGAGCGCAAAGGTAATGTATTTCATTTAATTTCCAAACGAATCCAATAAAAAAATATCAGCACATTCTATTTTTATAATCTTCATAATTGAAGTCACGATAGATTTCTAATTCATTGTTCACATGCCAAATGGCAATGGATGGATGTTGTATTCCATTGAACATATTAGTCTTAACCATCGTATAATGTATCATGTCTTCAAAGACTATTTTTTCTCCAATTTGTAATTCATGATCAAATTTCCAACTACCCATAAAATCACCGCTTAAACATGAATTCCCACCTAATCGATAAATATGGTCACTTGTTTGTGACATTTTTACGGCTTCTGGAGGTAGATTTTGGGCTCCATATATCGTCGGTTGATATGGCATCTCCAAGCAATCTGGCATGTGGCATGTAAAACTTACGTTAAGAATGGCTGTACGAATGCTTTTGTTTTCTACTATATCTACCACCGATGAAACTAATACTCCAGTTTCCCAAGTAAATGCCGAACCCGGTTCGAGAATAATATGAAGATTTGGATAACGTTTATTTAAATCGGTAAGAATATGAATAAGGAGGTCTACATTGTAATTTTTACGTGTAATAAGGTGCCCACCACCTAAGTTTAACCATTTTATTTTTGTAAACCATTTACCGAATTTAGCTTCAATATGTTCCAGTGTTCTTTGTAATTCTTCTGCACTACTTTCGCAATGACTATGACAATGAAATCCTTCAATCCCTTCAGGTAAGTGTTCTGGGATAGAATCGGAAACAATTCCAAAACGAGAACCGGGTGCACAGGGATTGTACAGTTCGGTTTTAATTTCTGAATATTCCGGATTGATTCTGATACCACAACTTACTCCTTTACCGGATTTTTGTATTTTGGGATAAAAATGGTTGAATTGGTTCCAAGAATTAAATGTAATATGACTACTACAGTCTAAGATGCTCTGAAAATCCGAGTCTGTATAGGCAGGGCAATAAGTAT
>CAZKSK010000194.1:0-4773 GCA_964555225.1 uncultured Bacteroides sp. | reverse complement strand
CCTGTTTCACAGATTCATCAATACTAATTTCTAATTCCCTATCCATTGATCCTATTAATATCAACCTCATCTTCTTGTCAGTGACATTCTTAAATGCGGCGACAATTTCTAAGGTTCTTTTATATTTAGTCATTTTCCCACAATGAATTATGAGAATATCAGATGATTTCAGATTTAGCATTGATCGCAGCACATTTCTTTTGGATTGTCTAAGGTTGCTTTCTAAAATTTCTCCACCTAATGGGTATAGTTTCAATTTGTTAGAGGGTATTCCATACATATTCTTTAGGAAGATAATGCTTTCCTGAGTCACACATAGGATTTTATCAACTGATGGCAAAATAGCAGCGATTAGATTTTTGTAAAAAATTCCATGAATTATTTTTCTTGAAAAGAAATTTGAAGCTGAGTTATTGAAATCGGCATGAGAATCGAAAAACAGGGTTACATCATCGTGTTTTTTTTTGTATTGAACTATAGTTTTTATTTCATAGGTCATTAATCCGTGACAAAAAATTACATCTGGCGAAAATTCTTCCAAAAGTTTATATGTTTCAGGGTATCTTCTTATTTTACTGGAGATCGCATTGTTTAGAAATAAACTGTGATGTATACGGATAACTTGAATTCCGTCTTCATTTATGTATCTTCCAGATTTTAAATATCCTAGTCTTAAGTTGTTTATGTAAGTAGCAGTGGAAGCAAGGATCATAACGTCATTGCCATCATCCTTATGGATTCTTGGTAATATGTTTTCTTGATAATTATAATTGTCAACATAATATTGCGAAAGCATTATATGAATTATTCTCATGTTATTCTTATCGGATTATTTTGTTCTTGGGTGCATTATTGTCCCTTCCAGGGATTTATCTAAGGAGGTGTACAATTGACTATTTATGATCAAGGCTAAATTAATGTAGATTGGATTGTAATTTCTTTGATATTGAAAAAAGGGAACCAATGAATATACCGAATCCGGGATCATTAAGGTATGATCTTGAAAACATCAGCGGAACAATGCCAAAACAGAAAAGCATAAGGATTAACTGTCTATCGGGAGATTCTGTTAAGGTTATAAATTTTACAAATTTCACAGCCATTAAAAGAATGAAACAGGTACCCAACAGGATTCCAAAGTTGTTTAGCATTTCCAGGATTAAATTATGAGAATACAATCCATCCAGGATTGTTCTATCACCATAAATGCCAAGACCTAACCATGGATGATCAAGAATATTCTGCCATACCTCTGTATAAAGTTTGATTCTGTCACCAGATTGTAAAAATCCCCCTTCCTGCAATAATCCTATAGATCGGGAATTTATGCCTAAATCATAGGTAAGTTCGAGAATTGAGGGCCAGAAAACTACAAATAGAATTATTATGATACCAAATGACCAAATCAAGCCAGTCCATTTTTTTAGCTCGAGTACAAAAAGTAAGATTGAAAAGACAATTACGGTTAACAAAGGCCCACGGGATCCAATTATCATCATCATTGACACTGTTATTGCAAAAAGGATATTGGATATTGTATTTCTTTTTAATAAAAAAAACAATGCAGGTAACAGAAGATAATATCCAAATGGCATATTATAATGGTCATAATGAATTTCACCACTCCACATGAAGACAAAATAAATAACTCCAATCAGTACAATAATGAGTGACAGGTAATGAATCACAATGGTAATAACTGAAAGATCTTTAATTGATGCAAGGCATAAGAAAGCGGGTATATTAATTGCCAGCAAATAAAACACCTCTGATGATATATACTGTTCATTTGATGGAGAGAAAGCAAGAGTAATAATTATAATAAACAAAGCTAGTAAGTAAGTTAAAAGCAGAAATACCATCCTCCTCTGTATAATAACAATAAAAGCAGGAATCATTGGAATGGCTGAAAGTGATATGCTTATATATCTGAACGATTCATAACTCACAAGCTCAAGACCTAGTAAAAGCTGTTGAAGCATTAAAACAACAAACTGAAAGAATGCTGCCAGAGCAAGAATTATGTCTTTATTGCTTTCTTTAAACATTTTGGGCCTTTCCTTTTGAATACCTGTTTGAAATTATAATCTGTAATAAATAAGCAGAGCCGCGACCAATGGAAAAGCATATTAAAGTAGATCTTATATCAGCAAAAAGTAAAAACCCAGCAATCAATGAAATCAGCGTGATGAATACGTAATACAATTGCCATAACAGGCTTATTCCCAGTTTTTCTCTGATTATAAGAATTCCGCTTAATGACATTGCAACAAAGTCTATTGTCATCATCGGCAATAATATTTGTGAATATTCACCTGCTGTCCTCCATTTCTCGCCCAAAAAAAATGAAAAAAGATCAGGCATAAAATAAATAATTATCGCACATCCTGAAAACCCTGCTATTGTTAATATCTTTAACAATCTTATATATGTTTCCCTACAATTCCCTTTTTTGACAATCTCCTCATTGGCACGTTGTCTGAATGTATCCCTGATTGAGGAACTTATTATTGTCAAAGGCATTGACAGAACACTCATGGTCATTGCATAAAAACCAACTTCGTTACTGTTGAAATATGCTCCAATCAGAAAAACAGGAAAAGAAACGCCAACTGTGTTTAACAACTGGGCTGGTAAGTATAACTTAGGAAATTCATGATACCTGATAGCAATAATTTTCATTTGGGACAGCGAGATCTTCATAAATTCAGGTTTGTCCTTAAATATAGCTCTAATGATACAACCGGTCGCGGAAATCATTCGGCCAATTAAGTCACCAAACACAAGGCCATTGCTAAAAACATGGATTATACCCAGGAGAAGTTTACTAACCGATATCGCTGTAGAGTTAATTATTTTATTCCAGGCCAGGCTTACAAAGTATTTATTGCGAACACACCATTCGTTATAACAGGAAAAAATTACAATTGATAAAGCACTTATCGGACAGATAAAAATCCATTTGTATAAATCCGGCTGACTAAGCCAGTTACCGAGATTGACAGAAAAGGTCTGCAAGACAAGATAGGAAATAGTTAGAAAAGGCAATCCTAAAGATAAGACCAATCCAATTACGTTTGCTGCATTTTGTTTGGAACTGGCTATGAGGATGCAGCTTTCATATTTCCCAGTGGAAAGTACAGTCAGGATAGAGGTAATTGAGGTTATTGTCGCAAGTAGTCCAAAATCCGAAGGCAAGAAAATCCTGCTTAGAACAGGATAAAACAAGATTGGAATTATTTGGGCAACACTGGTACCCAATGTAAGTGTAATGGCATTTCTTGCGAATTCACTTTTTCTGATTGATGAGTTAACTGGTAATCTGAGCACTAAGCAAATTTTAATAGAAAATCACAATACACTTCTTTAAATTTCACTTCGTAATCTCGATAAACATTCTCATTATGCCACAAGATTACCATATCTCCCTCAACAGCCACGCATCTTTCGTAAAGAGTTTTTATTTTTTGAATAGCAGCCTTGATGTTCAGTTTCCTGTGATCAAACAGAGTGGCCTCCATTACTATTAGAGGAATTTCCAGAATCGTACTTTTGCGATCATACTTAAGATCGTATAAGAAAAATGGGTGGCAAGTTCCACAACGAAAACCTTCACGATTAGAATAGCCAATTGTAGAATCAGACAGAATGCCACTATCTTGCCAGATTTGTACAGATGAATTCACGTCAAACATAAGATAATGCTGCCTGTTTGCGGTTATTGGCTCTCCAAGGACTTTCTCTAAATTTTCTTTTTGTTCACGGAAACGAGAAATATTATTATTGGTATCTAATCCTCCATGCATCCCAACAATCATTCCCGAATTGAGAATTGCATCCATGCAGTATTTAACCTCAGGTATGAAAACATCATATGAACAATCCCGTTGGCCCTTTTGTAATCCTTTAAAATAAAAAACCGATTTTAATCCATTTGACCAAGATATCTCGATAAGTTTTAGAATTGAAAGAATTAAAGGATCATTAACTCTGGATTTAGAAGCTGCAAAGCATTGTTTTACCGATTTAAATGCGATTAAGGGATTTTTACGTGCAATAATATCGCCACCAATAATAGTCTTGATATTTTTAAAAAAACTACTAAATCTGAGGATGTTATCTATATCATGCGTTGGAATTATCCTGCTTTTTCTTTTAAGGATCTTAAGATCAGGAACAAATCTTTCAATCCATTGTCTCAACAGCATGGCATACTCATCAATAATTGGAATATCGATAAAGTTATACTTGAATGCGAGGCTGTCAGTATACTCGAAACGGCCATATTTGTCTTTATTTGCATAAAATGTCTCCTCATAACGAGAGGATAGGAAAAATGTTATAGTTAAAATATCAGCATTAATCGAAAGAACGTCTTCAGAGGTTTGAGTAATATTTTCTCTTGATCCAGAGTATATAATGGGGATGTCTAATTTGTTGTCATATGAAGGATACTCACCAAGTCTCAACAATCCTTTTATAAGTTGTTCCATCTCAAAATCTGATATCAATCTGAAAATTATCTTTTTATTTTCAGTGGTGTTGATAGTGACACAGGATACCCCATTCTGGTGTGTCAGAAATAGATCATCAGTATTAATCTGTAAGCCAGCAATCTCAAGAAGAAGATCAATGGAATATTTGATTGCATTTACTGATAATGAAGTCATTGGTATCAAAAGTACAGAAAAATATCAACCCTAAATTTAACCCTGCAATTGAGAATAAGCTTGCAAAGTATTATAAAACTAAGTTTAACTAAAGCTTAATATC
>CAZKSK010000193.1:0-4822 GCA_964555225.1 uncultured Bacteroides sp. | reverse complement strand
TGGATTGAAAAGGGGAAAAGAGTAGCCTTTAGAATATCGGCAGAAGAAAGTTGGATGAGGTATGCTACCCCTAAGTGGGTGAAAGATGCAGGTGCTAAAGGATCTGACCTCAATGGCAATGAAGACGGAACATGGGAACCCAAATTTGATGATCCGATATTCCTTGAAAAAGTGGAGAACTTTGTGAAAGTAATGGCTGAGCGTTATGACGGTAAACCATATGTCGACTTTGTAGACGTGGGCCATTTTGGAATGTGGGGCGAAGGTCATACGGTCCTGAGTGGAATAGAATATCCTTTTGACGTTAAGAAATGGCACATTGACGTTTATTTAAAGTACTTCAAAAGTACATTATTATGCATCAGTGACGATTTTGTAGGTCATGACAAACCAGGAGATCATTTCCCTATTTCGGACTATGCTTTTTCCAAAGGTGTTACCATTCGTGACGATAGTATTATGGTTCAACCAACGCCTAAAAATTGGTATCATTCAGAAATGGCACAACAGTTTTGGCCAACATTACCTGTTATTCTAGAGCACGAGCACTACGGTGGTGCAGTAAAACGCGGTTCCTGGGATAAGGATTTATTTTTAAAATCCGTGGAAGACTATCATGCAAGTTACATGTCCATCCATTGGTGGCCAAGAATACTACTAAATGAGAACAAAGATGTAATTGATAAAATAAACCGAAGAATGGGCTATCGTCTTCAGTTGAATGAGGTAAGCTGGCCGGAGAAGGTAACTGTTGGTGAACGTTTCTCAATTAAATCGGAATGGAAGAATGCCGGTGTTGCACCTTGTTACAAGGGAGGATTTCCATGTTATACGATAAAAGATGAAAAGGGAGGTATAGTGGCTGTTTTAACCGATGAGCAGTTCAATTTCAGGAAACTTCAAACCGGAAAACCTGGGGAAAGCCCTTCTGAAAAAATCAATTCCGAATTCACAATAGGCTCAAGATTTAAGGATACTGTAAAAACCTTCGCCAGAAATGTCCAAACCGGTAAGTTCAGGATTTTTGTTTCTGTGGGAAATGAAGATGGCACTCCAGTTTATGAATTGCCGTACCCCGGTACTGATGGATTTAAAAGGTATAAGTTAGGAGAAATAGAGATAAAAGGATAAAAATACATTCAACTTTGAATCAAATGAAACAAACTCTGATAATAGTCTTAGCGATTGTATTGCTAATCCCAGGTGCTACTGCCCAAGAAAAAAAAGAACAATCGGGACTAATTTTAAATGTTGAGAACTTTGACGTTGTTGGCGATGGCAAAACCGATGACGGTCCTGCATTGCGAAAACTATTCGAAAAAGCTTCGGCTTTAAATCGTCCTGCAAAAATTATTTTTCAAAAAGAGGCAACATATTACCTTGGAAAGGAAGAGAATCACCCGGCAGGAACAATGTTTCTGGAGCGTGCGAACGACCTAATTGTGGAAGGGAATAATTGCCTTCTGGTGCTCGACCCACATCGCAGGCCCTTCGAAATGTACCGCTCAAAAAATATAACCATTCGTAATTTTCAAATCGACTACTCTCCCTTGCCATACACACAAGGCAGAATAACTAAGATTAATAACTCCAACGGCTATCTCGAATTTAAAGTTGATGATGGTTATCCACTTCCCTTTGTACGCGGCGACAACTATTATGTGGATGGCAGGGTTTCGGATTGTGTTACTATTAATGGTGAAAACTTGAAGTTTTACCAGGGGCATTCAAGAATCTCAGGAGTAAAAGATCTGGGGGATAATACCTACGCTGTTTCCTATCGAATGCACCGTCAAGACCAGGCTCGAATTGGAGATTATTTTGTAATGAAAGTATGGCCTCCTGAAATGGAACAATTGTACAATTCTAGCATAAAACCATCGGAACACGGCGAACACTATGTGGCCAACTATGCAAACATTCAAATCAATCATTCACAAAATATAACCATAGAGAATATTGTTTCCTATGCATCACCCAAAATGACGGTGAATGCCCGGAGTACTTCTGATTTAGTAATTCGCAGACTTGTAATTACAAGAAGACCTGGAAGAGTTTTGGCCAGTTGCAGCGATGGTATTCATCTGAAAGGGAACGAACGACAGCCTTTGATTGAAAACTGTTACATCGAGGGTACTTTGGATGATGCCATTCATATAAAAATGTCGGGCGATAGGATTGAGGAAGTAGTTTCCGCTAGGAAGGTAAAGATAAGTCACATGGATACCCGCGACAATACCAATCTTGGTATTGGTAAAACAGTTATGGTTTTTGATCCGGAAGAAAACAGGCAACTGGCCATGGCAGTGATTACCGATTTTGAACACCTCGACCACAGAAGGGGATGGGTTACATTTGATAAGGATATTGATAATCTAAAACCAGGCATACGCCTTTATCTGCAGGCAGAGAACGAAGCTTATATTCAGAATTGCCAGTTTGGAACACAACTGCAACGCGCGATATTAACACATCAACCCACTACGGTCCGTAACTGTGCCATTCTCGATAATGGGAAAGGACTCGATCAGGCTTTGGCAACAGGCGGAATTGAAGGCCCTCCTTCGCAGCGCGTAATTTTCGATAACGTAGCATTTGTTAATTTGTCGGTAGTTGCTTTACAGGTAGACTGTCCTTCAGGAGAATACAATCAATTGGGGACTCCGCAACTGATTGTTAAAAATTGCCTTTTCAATTTGCACGATGGCATTCCGGCTATTCAAATAGCGAACTCTAATGGAGTGACAATGACCGGGAATAGGTTTGGATACCTGGAAAAGAAACCAAAAGAGAAAGATTATTTCCAGCTTCTCAATAGCGAAATGATTCAATTTTCAGGTAACACTTTTCAAAAAGGGTGGTTTACCTGGGACAGCGATAATGATGGTTTGGCAGATGCCTTGGAAATGGAAGGTGATGCAGATGGTGACGGCATAGAGAACAAACTGGATAGCGATTCCAACAATAACGGAATTTATGACTTTGATGAGTTTAAGATGGCTCGTGATCCATTTTGTGTGATAAATAAATGACAATGAATATTGATATGGTTGTATTAAATCTAGAATATGATTAAGATCGATGGCGGAATTAAAAAGTTGTTACGTAAATGTAGTTCGATTTCGCTTTGACCTTCATTTCGTGTGGAATCGAAACTATCAAAAAGATAATTGAGAGGAATATTGCAATGATAAAAGGTGGCGGCTAGCGCAATGATAGTTAATAAAGTCTTAAATCAGCTTTGTTAGTCAATTTCTCATGCATAAACAGTCAATAACTGCTTTTTCTGATATTGGTGTTCAGGCTATTTTTGAAACAAATAAATTTTTAAAATGATGAAAGTATTTAAATATGGAATTGTGACTCTTGTATTGTCTGTTGGCATTATTAGTTGTAGCAAAAAAGATAAGGAGATAGAATCGGTAACACCAAGAGAAGTTGTTGCCAGGGTTGAGGGCAACTTGAAAGCAAGAATGGAGAATAATTCCCATCGACTGGAAATTGGTCGTTATGTTCCCGATTCCATTTACGAAATACCTAATCATCAATATCATGAAGAAGAATGGCCAGGCGATTTGGTTGGGAGGTTAATTTTAGGGCAAACGCTTCTGCAGAAAATTTCGGGTAATGAAGCAAAGTACTTAAAGACCATAATCGATGATTTGCCCAACCACTTTAACGAATTGGGCTATATGGGTAAGACTTATGAAGATATAATAAGCGAACAGCAACTTTCAGGGCATGGATGGTTATTGCGAGGGTTATGTGAGTATTATATCATGACCCAGGATCCAGTGATTTATGGCTATCTGGAAACCATGACAAATAATCTTATTTTACCAACAGCAGGACACCATAAAAATTATCCAATAGAACCAGCCTTGAGAAAAGATGCCGGTGGTTTTATGGGGACACATGAAAAAATACTGGATGGCTGGTTGTTATCTTCAGATGTAGGCTGCGATTTTATTTTTATGGATGGTGTAATACAAACATACAGCATATTAAAAACAGAAGAATTAAAGGCTGTCTGCTATGAAATGGCCGATCGTTTTCTGGAAGCTGACTTGTACAAGATAAAGGCACAGACTCACGCTACATTGACAGCATGCCGTGGATTAATGCGATTGTACGAATTAACTAAAGTACAACGTTTTCTGGATGGTGCAATCGAACGCTACGATTTGTACAAAGCCGAAGGAATGACTGAAACCTATGAAAATTTCAACTGGTTTCAGCGGCCTGAATGGACAGAACCCTGTGCTGTTGTTGATTCATACCAGCTAACACTTGACCTTTGGAAACACACCGGCGAAACTAAATACCTCGAAGATGCCCAGTTGATTTGGTATAATGCTATTTCGTATGAGCAACGTGACAATGGTGGTTTCGGATTATCGAATTGTCCTGGTCCACACGATCATCATCTTCAAACAAATGCCTATGAGGCACATTGGTGCTGCACCATGCGCGGTTCGGAAGGAATTGCTGAAAGAATACAATCGCTTTATTTTAAACTGGATGATTCAATAATTTTGTCAGATTTTCAAAAATCAGAAGTCGATGTGGAATTATCATCGGGCAACTTATCAATTACTCTGGATACAAAATATCCTTTTGGGAATAAACTTAATTTGAGAATCAGTGAAAGTACTTTGCGAGAAGACGTGACTTTAAAATTGTTTATTCCAAGCTGGATTCAAAATATTCAGGTAAGCAAAGGTGGGAATCCACTTGATGTTACAATGGATGGAAGTTATTTGGTAATTTCCGCTCAATTTAAATCCGGTGAAGAATACGAACTTTCCTTTACTCAAAAACT
>CAZKSK010000192.1:0-4851 GCA_964555225.1 uncultured Bacteroides sp. | reverse complement strand
CGGTAGCAAAGAACACTTGGGAAAAAGGTTTGACTTATGCTTTTCGCGATCGTCGCAGTAAAAAACGCAATTTCCGCGCTTTGTGGATTCAGCGTATCAATGCTGCTGCACGTTTGGAAGGAATGTCATATTCTCAGTTGATGGGAGCTTTACACAAAGCTGGAATTGAAATCAACCGTAAAGTTTTGGCTGATTTAGCTATGAATCATCAGGATGCTTTTAAAGCGATTGTTGATAAAGCTAAAAATGCCTGATCTTTTTGAATAAAGATTTTTAAGAGGTTGTTCCTGTAAGTAGAGATAACCTCTTTTTTTGTGTTAATGGACGAACAAATACTTGAAAAAATTTGGTTTGTATCAAAGATAATGATATATTTGTAGTAGAAAATATGGAGCTGCATTAGTCAGATTGGGAAACTCTTCAAACAAATCGAAATACCGAGTTAAGCTTCGAAATTCAATGGCGGGCCACGGCCTTTTGGCTAACTTTATGTCGGTGGATTACAAAGAATTAGAGCACTCAAATCCTATCACTCGGAGTTTCATCGCATCACTGGTGCAGCTCTTCATATAAAAACAGCCGCTAATTCAATAAGAATTGCGGCTGTTTTTTATTATGTATTATAATGAAATTATTATTTAATATTTCTTTCATTTAAAGCTTTCCAATATTTTCTTGCATTTACAGCGTGATCTGTTAGCGTAGCAGCAAAATTATGTGTACCTGAAAAATCTTCTTTGGCGCACATATAGATGTAATTGTGATGTACATAATTCAACACACTGTTGATACCTATGATAGAAGGGATACGTATTGGACCCGGAGGTAGGCCAAGATTAGTATATGTATTGTATGGGGACTTGACTGTAAGGTGTTGGTGGAGAATTCGTCTTAAACTAAAATCTTTTAGTGCGAATTTAATTGTCGGATCGGCTTGTAATGGCATTTGTTGATGATATCTGTTCATATAAAGACCAGCGATCATTGGCTTTTCAGCATCATTGGCAGTTTCCTCTTCCACTATGGAAGCTAAGGTAGTAACCTGTTCCGGTGTTAATCCGATTGCTCTGGCTTGTGATTTTCTTTTATCATTCCAGAAATTATCATGTTCTTTTTGTAAGCGCTTCATTAGGTCTTTAGCAGTGATATTCCAATATACTTCATAAGTATTAGGAATAAAAAGACATGGCAGCGTCTCTTTTGTATAGCCCATCTTTGTATAAAAAATAGAATCGAAAATAGGTTGTGCAATTTCTGTAGAATCAAGCATTAGTTGTTTGCTCAGTGTCTTAGCCATTTTATCGAGCGTACGTACACTTGGAATTGTAAGCATAATAGGAGATTGGGTACCTCTGGCCAAATTGCGTGCTAATTTGAGCATTGAAATATCGGGCTTAATAGCATATCGTCCTGTTTTTATTTTTTTTCCGTAACCCATCCATTCAAACATCCATTTCATTCCTTTCATTGAATGAGGTTTCCCAACTTTTTCTACCTTATTATATAGAGAATCCAAAGAGTCATCTCTATCAAGAAAGACATAGACCGTTTTTTTGTTAGTGACTTGCGGATACAGCAACTCATATGTGAAGTATCCTCCACATATAATGGCAAATGCTGCAATTGCAATTACGATGATGCCTAGTGTTTTTTTATTTTTCATTTTAATATATGAACTTTCTTTTTTAACGGCTGCAAAATTAATTGAAATTATTGAATGATGATTCAAAAAAATAAGATAACTTAAATAAAAAATAATAAGTGTATAAAACTACACTTATTTTATGTTTAAATCTAGTTGTAATATAAAAGATTTATTTATCTTTGTACGGTAAATAAATTATAATAGTATGAAAAAGACACTGTTATTTGTTGCTTTATTAGCAGCGTTGCCTACCTTAGCACAAAATAAGGCAACTATGTCCGTTGATGTAAAAGCCGACGGGAATGTGATTAGTAAATATATCTACGGACAGTTTGCGGAGCATTTAGGCTCATGCATTTATGGTGGATTATGGGTCGGAGAAAATTCATCCATACCTAATACAAAAGGTTATCGTAATGATGTTTTTAATGCCTTGAAAGAATTACAGGTTCCGGTTCTTCGTTGGCCGGGTGGTTGTTTTGCCGATGATTATCATTGGGAAGATGGCATCGGTCCGCGTGAAAATCGTCCACGTCTGGTCAATAATAATTGGGGCGGAACGATTGAAGATAATAGTTTTGGAACTCATGAATTTTTGAATCTCTGTGAGATGCTGGGGTGTGAACCTTATGTAAGTGCAAATGTTGGTAGCGGAACGGTTGAAGAAGTTTCTAAATGGGTAGAATATATGACGGCCGATAACGGTCCGATGGCTCAACTACGTAAAAAAAACGGCCGTGAAAAACCATGGCATGTAAAATTCTTTGGAGTAGGAAATGAAAGTTGGGGTTGCGGTGGCTCAATGCGTCCCGAATACTATGCTGATGTTTATCGTCGATATGCAACCTATTGTAGAAATTATAATGGTAATGAGCTTTTTAAAATTGCCAGCGGAGCAAGTGATTATGATTACAACTGGACGGAAGTTTTGATGAAAAATATTGGAGGACGTATGAATGGTCTTTCTCTTCATTACTATACTGTACTTGGGTGGAACGGAAGTAAGGGTTCTGCTACTCATTTTAGTAAAGATGATTTTTATTGGACTATGGGTAAATGCTTGGGCATTGAAGAAGTCCTTAAAAAACATATTGCTATTATGGATCAATATGATCCTAAAAAGAATGTATCTTTGATGGTAGATGAATGGGGAACTTGGTGGGATGAAGAACCGGGAACAGTTCATGGACATCTTTTTCAACAAAATACAATGCGCGATGCTTTAGTAGCTTCTTTAACTCTTGATGTATTTCATAAATATACGGATCGCATTAAAATGACAAATATAGCTCAAGTTGTTAATGTTCTTCAGTCGATGATTTTAACAAAAGGAGATAAAATGGTTTTGACGCCGACATATTATGTCTTTGATTTATATAAGGTTTTTCAGGGGGCTAAGGAATTACCGATTCAATTGAATTGTGAGAAACGTCAGGTCCACAGTGAAAGAGGAGCTGATCGTACCTTACCTATGATAAGTTCAACGGCCGCTATTGATGTTAAGGGAAATCTTCAAATAGCTTTGTCGAATGTTGATTTGGATAATGAAGAAGAAGTCACCATATCTTTGGCTAATATGAAAGCTAAAAGTGTTACTGGAAAAATTCTTACGTCGAAAAGAATTGATGACCATAATTCATTCGATGATCCTAACGTAGTAAAATTGGAGATATTCAAGGGAGCTAAACTTTCAAAGGAAGGTTTGAAGGTTAAGTTACCTGCAAAATCTATCGTTGTTCTTGAAGTCAAATAATCTTGATTTAGTATAATAGAAAAGGATGCCTTTTTGTGCATCCTTTTTTTATATATTCGAATTCAATCTAATTTAGATATTTTACTCTTTTCTTTCCTAGTGGCCAGTTCCAGCGTTTAGTAGAAATTTCTGATTCCAATTTGTTTTCAATATTGTCTGGAAGAGCGGGGAAAAAGTCAATTCCGGTTTCTTTTTCTATTTCATCTACAGTTTTAATATAATCTTCCAGAGGAAGATTTATATTTTTGTTTTTGAAAACGAATCCTAACATTCTGGGTTCTTTTACTGAATAAGCGAGTATTATTTTGAAAAAGCCACTTGGTACGGCAACTCGATGGCTACCTATACGTTTGGGATCTTTATCCATAATGGGTCCACAAACAATCCATAGACATTTATCTTTTTTAGCCCAAAAACGACATTGTTTTTCTAATTCTCCCCAGTCACCACTGTTTAATTTTTGATCTTGAGGACAGATATTACTTAGATAAAAGGATTCTTTCATTGCTGTTTCATTCCATTTGAAATCTGCAGCAGGAGCCATATGTCCCCGACTATAACCGGAACGTTTATAATCATCTGTATCTGCTTGAGGGTCTGATATTTCAGGATCAGGAACAAAGTCATTAGTACGTTTTACATTTCCGTTTACTTCATCGGCCGTTAGTTCCCATGCAGACCAATTCGGAATTTTCCAATCAGGATTATAAGACACTATATACCCTTTATGATGTATGATGATTTCTTTACGTTGTTTTATTTTTGCCGGGATACCCCAATCATCACTGTTTACATTAAGTGATACTGATTTAGCTAATTGATTCTTTTGTTTTGAGTTAGTAACAAGGCTTGTAGAATTTTCTTTTTTAGTCGGTTGGATTGGTTGCGTGGTATTTTTATTTATCACAGTATAGAACCCTAACACAATGATTAGGGCAATTATCCATATAAAGGTATTTCTCTTTGCGGCTTTTTTCCTTTTTGCTAATTTCATATTATTTATTCTTTTATACAAAGATATGGAATAAATCACTATCTTTGTTTCATATAATAAATAAAAAAAATATAGATTTATGATAATAGGATTGGTAATTTTTTCTTTTGCATTATTGGTAGTATGTTTCTTTTTGGGTAAGTATTTAGGAGAACAAAAAGTTACAATGCTGAAAAAAGATAAGCTCGGATTATTTTCAGAAAACGAGCAATTAAAAATTCAGATTTCTGCTATAAGACAGCAACTAGAAACTGAAAGACTTTCTTTTCAGAAAACAGAATCTATGTTGAAAGAAAACATTGTTCAAACAAAAGAAGATATGCAAGAACAGCAAAAACAACAAGAAAGTCGTTGGCAAAATTTGCATAATCAGCAGGAAGATCGGTGGAAAGAGCAGATAAAAGAGCAAGAGGGAAGATGGAAAAATCAGCAGGAAGAAATGAAAAATCAGTTTCAGGT
>CAZKSK010000191.1:0-4878 GCA_964555225.1 uncultured Bacteroides sp. | reverse complement strand
CAGGAAGTCGCAGACACCTGCAAAATGTCATTAAAAGAGTATCAGGCGGTGGAAAGTGGTAAAGTTGACATATCTGTCAGCATGTTGCAAAATATTTCCCACGAGTATGGAATCTCCTTGGACGTATTAATGTTTGGTGAAGAACCGAAAATGAGTACCTATTTTTTGACGCGTGCAGGAAAAGGTGTGAGTGTTGAACGAACAAAAGCATATAAGTATCAGTCTTTGGCAGCAGGTTTTCGGGGAAGGACGGCGGATCCATTTATTGTATTGGTTGAACCGGTTTCGGAAGGAACTCCCATGCAAATTAATACTCATGTGGGACAGGAATTTAACATGGTTATTGAAGGACGTATGCTAATAAATATAAACGGAAAAGATATGATTCTTAACGAGGGAGACAGTCTTTATTTCAATTCGGAATTACCACATGGTATGAAAGCTCTGGATAACAAACCCGTTCGATTTTTAGCAATAATTATATAAGATAAGAAACATGTTAGAAAGATTTTTAAAACAGACTGAATTTATTTCCCAGGAGGATTTTATTAAGAATCTTCATATCATTGTTCCGGAGAATTTTAATTTCGGATATGATGTAGTGGATGCATGGGCAAAGGAAGCTCCAAATAAGAACGCCTTGCTGTGGACTAATGATAAAGGTGAAAGCCATCAATATTCGTATGCCGAATTGAAGCAACGTACAGATGAAACAGCTTCTTTCTTTCAAAGTCTTGGTATTGGTAAAGGAGATCCCGTTATGCTGATACTTAAACGCCGTTTCGAATTCTGGTATAGTATTATAGCTCTCCATAAGCTGGGAGCCGTAGCAATTCCCGCAACTCACTTATTGACTAAAAAAGATATTGTTTACCGTTGTAACGCGGCTGATATAAAGGCGATTGTCGCAGCAGGCGAAGAAGTGATTATTAATCATATTCAGAACGCAGTCCCGGAATGCCCTAGTTTAAAACATCTTATCAGTATAGGACCTGATGTTCCTGAGAATTTTCATGATTTTCTTAAGGAAATAGCAAAGGCAAAACCTTTTGTTCGTCCGGAACACGTCAATATAAACAGTGATACTATGTTAATGTATTTTACTAGTGGAACTACAGGGGAACCTAAAATGGTAATTCATGATTTCACTTATCCCCTGGGACATATTGTAACAGGAAGTATCTGGCATCATTTAGACGAGAACAGTCTTCATCTCACAATAGCCGATACCGGTTGGGGAAAGGCTGTTTGGGGAAAACTTTATGGACAAATGATCGCGGGAGCTAATGTTTTTGTTTACGACCATGAAAAATTTACGCCCGGGGATATTCTACAGAGAATACATGATTATCATATTACTTCACTTTGTGCTCCACCAACTATTTATCGTTTTCTCATCAAGGAAGATATCAGTAAATATGATCTTTCATCCTTGAAATATTGTACTACTGCAGGAGAGGCATTAAATTCAGCTGTTTATGATACATTTAAGAAATTGTTAGGGATTCGTTTGATGGAAGGTTTTGGACAGACTGAAACCACATTGACTTTGGGCACGTTCCCATGGATGGAACCCAAACCCGGCAGTATGGGTGTGCCTAATCCGCAATATGATATTGATTTACTAACTCCTGATGGACGCTCTGCAGAAGATGGAGAACAAGGACAGATTGTTATTCGTACAGATAGAGGTAAACCATTAGGCCTGTTTAAAGAATATTATCGTAATCCCGAGTTGACTAAAGAAGCTTGGCATAATGGAATTTATTATACAGGAGATGTGGCATGGCGGGATCAAGATGGTTATTATTGGTTTGTAGGTCGAGCTGATGATGTGATTAAGAGCTCCGGCTATCGTATAGGACCGTTTGAAGTTGAAAGTGCCCTGATGACACATCCGGCTGTAGTAGAATGTGCAATAACCGGTGTTCCTGATGAGATTCGTGGTCAGGTGGTAAAAGCTACTATTGTATTGGCTAAGAATTATAAAGATCGTGCAGGCGATGCATTGAAGAAAGAATTACAAGATCATGTAAAAAGAGTCACTGCGCCTTATAAATATCCGCGTGTCGTTGAATTTGTTGATGAATTGCCGAAAACTATAAGTGGAAAAATACGCAGAGTCGAAATACGGGATAAAGACAATAAGTAAATACTTTAAAATAATTCAACTATGATGGCAAATGATAATGGACATTTAGTGGAAGTTTTCACTGGGGACCTTTGGGAAGCGCAAGTTATAAAAGGTTTATTGGAGAGTGAAAATATAATATCCATGATTAAAGATGAGACTCTCGGAGTCATTACCGGTTATTATGCAAACACAGGCAAGGGTGTAAAAGTTCTGGTGAATGAAGAAGACGAGCAACATGCAAAGTCTGTCATTGAGGAAAATAAAAAGGAGAATTAACAAATTGTGCTAACAATGTAAAGCATGAAAAAGTTTGCTTTGCCGACTATAATCTTCTTGTTTTGCTGTGTAAATATTTTTGCACAACAAATGAAAACCTATACATGGGGCAATGGAGGCTTTTCTTTTCAAGTACCTGTTTCTATGCAGGTAAAGGAAAATACGGAAACATCCTATGAAGTAGATGGTGATGCTTTAGTTGTGAATATTCAACTACTGGAGGATCCTGATACAAATCTTAATGCCATCAGGAAAACCGTGAAAGAAATGGCAGGAGATATCGGTATTACGGATATTACTTCTCCGGAGAATCTAAAATTGAAAACTGGATTGCTAGGTGCTTTTGTTGAGGGAGTAATGGATGAAGCTAATGCTAGTATGGCTGTTATATTGGATTTGAAAAGTAAAACGGAAATTTGCGTAACGATAGTTTTTGACGATGGTATGGAAGACGCTGCAATACGTGTCTTATCAAGTTTTACAAAGAAATAAAATCATGGAGGAACACCATACGAAAAGAATAACGGTAAAAGTAGGGAGTAATGTTTTGACTCGTGCCGATGGTACGTTGGATGTTACTCGTATGTCAGCTCTGGTAGATCAAGTAGCTGTTTTACATAAAGAAGGACATGAAATCATTCTTGTTTCTTCGGGCGCTGTTGCTTCCGGAAGAAGCGAATTGAAGCTTAAAAAAAAACTTGATAGCGTAGACCAGCGTCAACTCTTCTCTGCAGTGGGACAGGCAAAACTTATTAATCGTTATTATGAATTGTTCAGAGAACACCATATCGAAGTTGGACAAGTTTTGACAATGAAGGAAACCTTCGGAACAAGAAGACATTATTTGAATCAAAGAAACTGCATGATGGTGATGCTGGAGAACGGTGTTATTCCCATAGTCAATGAGAACGATACAATCTCAGTAACCGAGCTGATGTTTACTGATAATGATGAACTTTCAGGACTGATAGCCAGTATGATGGATTCTGTTGCCTTAATTATTTTAAGTAATGTAGACGGTATTTATAATGGTTCGCCATCCGATCCTTCTGCTACGGTAATACGTAAAGTTGAATTTGGCAAAGATTTGAGTGATTATATTCAGACTGAAAAGTCGGGATTTGGTCGTGGAGGTATGTTGACAAAAACAAATATAGCTCGTAAGGTTGCTGATGAAGGTATAGAAGTAATTATTGCCAATGGGAAGCGAGATAATATTTTACTTGATATACTCAAGAAACCGAAAGAAACCATTTGCACTCGATTTGTACCATGTACGGTAGAAGTGAGTAGCGTAAAGAAGTGGATAGCCCATTCTGCAGGATTCGCAAAAGGAAAACTTTTTTTAAATGAATGTGTAACAAAAGTCTTGAAAGGTGATAAGGCCGTTAGTTTGTTACCAATAGGAGTAACTGGAATAGAAGGAGAATTCGAAAAAGATGATATTGTTCGTCTTATTGATTGCAATGGCGATGAAATCGGCGTCGGCAGGGTCAGTTTTAGTTCAGAACAAGCTGTTAAGATGATAGGTTTGCGAGGAAAGAAACCCCTTGTTCATTATGATTATTTATATTTGGAATAAAATTAATAAAGCATGGATTTGAAAGAAATATTTGAAGCCGTTCAAACAGCAAGTCGGGAATTGAGCTTGATAGATGATAATAAGAAAAATGAAATACTGAAAGCTGTTGCCGATGAAGCAGTAAGACAGGTCCCCTATATATTGGAGGAAAATGCTAAAGACTTACGACAAATGGATCAGACTAATCCAAAATATGACCGTTTGAAATTAACAGAGGAACGTATAAAGGGCATTGCATCTGATACGCGTAAAGTCTCCGAATTACCTTCTCCATTAGGAAAAATTCTAAAAGAAATCGTACGACCTAATGGAATCCGATTGAGACGTATAAGTGTCCCTTTTGGGGTAATCGGAGTAATTTATGAGGCTCGCCCCAATGTGAGTTTTGATGTTTTTTCGCTTTGTTTTAAAAGTGGAAATGCTTGTATTTTAAAGGGTGGAAGTGATGCTGATATGTCTAATAAAGCAATACTTTCAGTGATTCATTCCGTATTGAGGAAATTTGGTATCAATCCACATGTGGTGGAGTTATTGCCTGCTACTCATGAAGCTACAGCAGAGCTCCTTTGTGCAGTGAATTATGTAGATCTGCTTATACCTAGAGGTGGCAGTGGATTGATTCGTTTTGTGAGAGACAATGCCAAAGTACCTGTGATTGAAACAGGGGCGGGTATTTGTCATACTTATTTTGATGTCAGTGGAGATGTTGAAAAAGGTGCTGCTATTGTAAATAATGCCAAGACGCGAAGGGTAAGTGTTTGTAACGCATTGGACTGTCTTATTATTCATGCCTTATGCTTGAAAGATTTGCCGGCTATATGTGCTCCTCTGGAGAGGAGTAATGTATTTATCGAAGCTGATGAAGCAGCATATTCAGCCTTGTTGA
>CAZKSK010000190.1:0-4896 GCA_964555225.1 uncultured Bacteroides sp. | reverse complement strand
TTTAGGTATTACGGCAATGATAACGCCTCTTCACATTGCTAAAAGTACTCTCTATAAAGAAATTCCATTCGCACTTCTAGCATCAATCGTTTTATATATTTGTGCAAATGATTCTTTAATAAACAAGGATCCGATTAATATTATAAGCCGAACTGACGGGCTCATTCTTCTTTGTTTCTTTCTTATTTTTATAGCTTATACTCTTGCTATTGCTCACAATAGAGAAGAAGGATCTGTCAGTAAACAGATCTCCGGGTGGAAATCATTTTTTTTTATCATCTTTGGATTGGTAGCCTTGATAGGTGGTGGTAACCTATTTGTGGACGGAGCTTCTGGACTTGCCCGTGATTTAGGAATTAAAGAATCCATAATTGGGCTTACTCTGGTTGCCGGAGGCACTTCATTACCGGAACTAGCAACTTCTTTAACCGCTGCATTCAAAAAAAAGCCGGGAATGGCTATCGGAAATGTAATAGGTAGCAATCTATTTAATATTTTCTTTGTTTTAGGTTGTAGTGCAAGTATTCGACCACTTCCCGTAGGAAATATCACGCCATTGGATTTTTACATACTTATAGGTTCAAGTCTTTTATTATGGCTAACAGGAAAATTTTTCGGGAAAAGAACTATTAACAGAGCCGAAGGAGCCGTAATGACGGCATGTTTTATTGCTTACATTACTTACCTAATTATTAAGCAATAGATTTACTATTTTTTCATAAAAAAAGTGTATCTTTACGGCCAAATCTATTTTAATTAAAAAGATCACTATGGCAATCACCGTTAAAGAAATTTCAACTACCAAAGAGTTGAAAAAGTTTATAAGATTTAATTACAAGTTTTACAAAAACAATCCTTATTCGGTACCCGATCTATATGATGACATGCTGAACACGTTTAATCCTAAAAAAAACGCGGCTTTTGAATTCTGTGAAGCTAAATATTTCCTAGCGTATAATGAAAAAAAAGAAATAGTCGGTCGTATTGCCGGTATCATTAATCATAGAGCCAATAAGACATGGGAAAAACGTGAAATCCGTTTCGGATGGATTGATTTCATAAATGATATCAATATATCCAAAGCACTTATCGAAGCTGTAGAGGATTGGGGACGAAGTAAAGGAATGGAAGATTTAGTCGGACCTCTCGGATTTACGGATATGGACGCTGAAGGTATGCTGGTTGAAGGATATGACCAACTCAGTACAATGGCTACAACTTATAATTATCCATACTATCCGGAGCACATGGAAAAACTTGGTTTTCAAAAAGATGCAGATTGGGTTGAATTTAAAATTATGATACCCAAAGAGGAACCGGAAAAGATGAAACGCATTACGGCAATTGTAAAACAAAAATATGGGTTAAAAGTAAAAAAATATACTTCTTCCCGTAAAATTTCAAAAGATTACGGACAAAAAATTTTTGAACTCATTAATGAATCATATTCAAAACTATATGGATTCTCTGCTTTATCCCAAGGACAGATAGATCAATATGTCAAAATGTATTTACCTATTGTTGATTTAAGGATGATCACTTTAATTACTGATGCTAACGATTCTTTAGTAGGTGTCGGTATTTCAATGCCATCTTTAAGCCGCGCACTTCAAAAAGCTAACGGACGTTTACTTCCTTTCGGATGGTATCATCTTGCAAAAGCTCTCTGGTTTAAAAAACCTGAAAATTTAGATCTTCTTTTAGTAGCAGTCAGACCTGAATTTCAAAATAAAGGAGTAAATGCGCTACTTTTTTCCGATTTGATTCCTATATATCAAAAAATGGGATTTAAATTTGCGGAAAGTAATCCTGAATTAGAAATAAACTCTGCGGTTCAAAAACAGTGGGAATACTTTGAAACTTACCAGCATAAACGTCGCCGTTCCTTCATACGACACATCGAATATACCGATTAAAAAAGTAAAAGAATGAGTGAAGATAAAGAGCTATCCTTTCAAGAAACTACAGAAAAGTCCAATGTTAATGTTGAGTATACTGAAGAAAATATCCGCCATCTAAGCGATATGGAGCATGTCAGGGTCCGTCCTGGTATGTATATCGGAAAACTCGGAGACGGGTCTTATCCTGAAGACGGAATCTACGTGCTATTAAAAGAAATCATCGATAACTCTATTGATGAATTTAAAATGGATGTAGGTAAACGGATTGAGGTTGATGTAGAATCCAACTTACGTATTAGTGTACGTGATTATGGGCGAGGTATACCTCAAGGTAAGTTAATCGAAGCCGTTAGTAAATTAAATACAGGGGGAAAATATGACAGTAAAGCTTTCAAAAAAAGTGTAGGTCTAAATGGAGTAGGTGCAAAAGCTGTGAATGCTTTAAGTAGCCATTTTACAGTAAGCAGTTTTCGTGATGGAAAAGTACGTACTGCTTCTTTTGAAGAAGGAATACTCAAATCAGACATTACGGAAGATACACAAGATGAAAACGGAACATATATTTTTTTCGAACCGGACAAAAAACTTTTCACAAATTATAGCTTCCACAATGAATACATTGAAACCATGTTGCGAAATTATACATATCTCAACACGGGTCTTTCAATCATTTTTAACGGACAAAGAATAACAAGCCGTAATGGGCTTTCCGACTTACTTAACGATACGATGACCGCACAAAGTCTTTACCCTATTATTCATTTAAAAGGAGAAGATATAGAAATAGCCTTTACCCACACAAGTCAGTATGGGGAAGAATATCACAGCTTTGTCAACGGTCAACATACTACTCAAGGGGGAACACACCAAAGTGCTTTTAAAGAACATATAGCTCGTACCATTAAAGACTTCTTTAACAAAAATCTTGATTATAATGATATTAGAAATGGTATGGTTGCGGCTATTGCTATTAACGTTGAAGAACCAATGTTTGAAAGTCAAACTAAAATTAAATTGGGTTCGACGGTAATGTATTCAGGGGGCCCGTCTGTTAATAAGTATATAGGAGATTTTATTAAAACGGAAGTAGATAACTTTTTACATAAAAATTCAGACATTGCAGATGTAATGTTGCAAAAAATACAGGAATCGGAAAAAGAAAGAAAAGCTATCGCCGGAGTTACAAAATTGGCAAGAGAAAGAGCAAAAAAAGCTAACTTACATAACAGGAAACTTCGTGATTGTAGGGTTCATCTTAACGATGCAAAAGGAGACAATCTTGAAGAAAGCTCTATCTTTATTACAGAGGGAGATTCAGCGTCCGGTTCAATAACCAAAAGCCGCGACGTAAATACTCAGGCTGTTTTTTCTTTACGCGGCAAACCGCTCAACTCTTACGGACTCACAAAAAAGGTTGTCTATGAGAATGAAGAATTCAATCTTTTACAAGCTGCTCTCAATATTGAAGACGGTCTTGACGGTTTACGTTATAACAAAGTAATTGTAGCAACAGATGCAGATGTAGACGGGATGCATATTCGTCTACTTATAATAACCTTTTTCCTCCAGTTTTTTCCTGATCTCATTAAAAAAGGACACGTATATATCTTACAAACTCCTCTTTTCAGAGTCCGAAATAAAAAAAGAAATATCAAAGGGTATAAAGAGCCTGCTCATCTAAAAGAAGCAAACAAATCAGATTTTATTACCCGATACTGTTATACAAATGAAGAAAGACAAAAGGCAATCCAACAATTAGGACCAAATCCGGAAATAACCCGCTTTAAAGGTTTGGGAGAAATCTCTCCGGATGAATTCAAGTTTTTCATCGGACAAGATATGCGTTTGGAGCAGGTGTCTCTCCGTAAAACAGATGCAGTAAAGGAATTGCTAAGCTTTTTTATGGGAAAAAACACGATGGAAAGGCAAACATTCATCATAAACAATCTCGTAATCGAACAAGATAAAGTAGATAAAGACGTATGAAAAAAATAGCTATTTTTCCCGGATCTTTCGATCCCTTTACCAAAGGACATTATTCTATAGTAGAAAGAGCTCTTTCTTTTATAGACGAGATCATTATAGGTGTGGCTGTCAACAGTGATAAACATACTTTGTTCTCTACAGAAAAACGAGTACAAATGATTCAAGGATTATATAAAAATAATTCTCATGTAACTGTCGAATCTTTTGAAGGAATCACCACTGATTTTGCTAAAAGGAAAGGTGCCGAATTTATTATTAGAGGAATCCGTACATCAAATGATTTTGAATATGAAGATACTGTAGCCTATGTATATCGAAAAATCAGTGGAATTGAAACTATTTTTCTTTTTACAGAACCTGAACTTGTTCATATCAGTTCGACAATTGTTCGTGAACTTTTACATTATCATCAAGATGTTTCTCAATTTATTCCAGAAGGCATGAAATTAGATTAAAAACAAATTCGCTAATATTCTTATAATGACAAAAAAAATCATCGCAATCGCATTCTTGCTTGTATTAGCCAGATTTACGATAGCTCAAAACAGTAGATTGATCAATTCTCCCCTAAGAAAACTTCAAATGGCAGAATTTGCCATCAGTAATTTATATGTGGATTCAGTTGATGAAAAGAAATTGGTAGAAGATGCTATTCAAGGAATGTTAAATCAGCTTGATCCTCACTCCACCTACTCTACTGCAGAAGAAGTTAAAAAATTGAATGAACCTTTACAAGGTAACTTTGAAGGAATTGGCGTTCAATTCAATATGGCTCAAGACACATTACTTATAATTCAACCTGTAAGTAATGGACCTTCTGAAAAAGTCGGAATTATGGCTGGAGACCGTATTATAACAGTCAATGATTCCACCATTGCAGGTGTAAAGATGAGTACGGAAGATATTATGAGACGTCTTCGCGGAGCTAAGGGAACAAAAGTTAAATTAGGGATTCTAAGAAGAGGTATTAAAGATATGCTGTACTTTACCGTTGTTCGTGATAAAATTC
>CAZKSK010000189.1:0-4945 GCA_964555225.1 uncultured Bacteroides sp. | reverse complement strand
TTATGCCCTTCAACGAAGATTACGATATTAAAAGATTGGCAAAATACAATGATTATTTATTCCTAATGGCATATGATGAATATTCTTCAACCAGTGATCCGGGCCCTATTAGTTCACAAAAATGGATTGAAGCAACTGTTGATGATTTAGCAAAAAATGTTTCTCCGGAAAAAATTATACTAGGACTAGGAGCCTTTGGATATGATTGGCCGGCATCGGCTAACCAGAGTCCGAACCTTACATACCAGCAGGCTCTTTCAAGAGCTACTGCCAGTGAATCGACTATTACTTTTGACAATAACACCTACAATCTGAATTACGCCTATCGAGATAACCGTAATATTGTACATCAAGTCTATTTTACAGATGCAGCCACACATTTTAATACCATGCGTTTCGGAGCTGAATATGGACTAGCCGGTTTTGCAATCTGGCGTCTGGGGAGTGAAGACAGCCGTATTTGGAAATTCTATAAAAAAGATCTGGAAAAAAGCGAAGTCACTAAAATCAGCAAAAAAGATTTGGAAGATGTGAAGATGGTAAACGACGTGGATTATGTAGGTGACGGAGAAGTTCTCGATGTTTTAAACACTCCTCATCCGGGAAAAATTAAAACGGAAATTGACAGTACGGATATGTTGATATCCGAAGAACAATATGTCAAAATTCCAAGTAGTTACCAAATTCACAAATATGGTGAAGCTGAAGATAAACAATTATTACTTACGTTCGATGACGGACCCGATGAGACCTATACTCCGCAAATTCTGAATATTCTCGCCAAGAACCACATTCATGCTGCTTTTTTTGTCGTAGGATTACAAGCGGAAAAAAATTTACCTTTAGTCAAACGAATATATGATGAAGGTCACCTGATAGGCAACCACACTTTTACTCATAGAAATGTAGCGAAAAATACTCCGGAGCGTACTTACATTGAGCTCCGTCTGACACGTTTGCTTATCGAATGCATAACCGGGCACAGCACTATTCTATTTCGTGCACCTTATAATGCAGATAGTGAGCCTGCCAGTCTGGAAGAAATTCTTCCGGTTATTCTGGCAAGAAACCAAAACTATCTTGATGTCGGTGAAACCATTGATCCCGAAGATTGGCAAATTGGAATCAAAGCCGATGAAATTGTGAGCCGAGTTATCAAACAAGTAAAACAAGGAAGAGGACATATTATTCTACTCCACGATGCAGGAGGGGAGACTCGTGCAGAAACAGTCAAAGCTCTTCCGCGAATTATTAAATATTTTAAAGAAAGAGGTTATACATTTACAACTCTTGACAATATTCTTGATGAAGAAAAATCGGCATTAATGCCTGATGTTCCTAAAGGAAAAGAATACTATGTAATGCAGGCAAATCTGGCTTTAGCTGAGATTGTATATGACATAACAAATTTCCTTACTGCACTTTTTATCATTTTCATTGTTCTGGGCATAGGCCGATTAATTTTCATGTTGATACTTACCATTCGTGAAAAACAGAAAGATAAGAAACTCATCTTTAATAAGAGATTACTTGTCAATGCTCCTCTCGTATCTATTATTGTCCCGGCTTATAACGAAGAAGTAAACGCTGTTTCTTCACTAAAGAATTTACTAAAACAGGATTATCCTAACTTCAATATTGTCTTTGTAGATGACGGGAGCAAGGATGAAACTTACAAAAAAGTCTGTGATGCCTTATCCAACAATAAAAAAATAAAAATACTGACAAAAGCCAATGGAGGTAAAGCATCAGCTCTCAATTATGGTATTCTAAATACAGAAGCAAAATATTTAGTTTGTATAGATGCCGACACGAAACTTTATCCTGATGCCGTATCCATATTGATGACGCATTTTTTACGTGAAGGGAGTGAACATATTGGTGCTGTTGCAGGAAACGTGAAAGTAGGTAATCAAATTAATATGTTAACTAAATGGCAAGCCATTGAGTACACGACCAGTCAAAATTTCGATCGTTTGGCTTATTCGAATATTAATGCCATCACTGTTGTTCCTGGTGCCATTGGAGCATTTCGCAAATCGGCTATTGAAGCAGCAGGAGGACTAACAACCGATACCTTAGCCGAAGACTGCGACTTGACTATTCGCATTCTCAGAGCCGGATTCATTATAGAAAATGAGAACCATGCCATCGCTATGACCGAAGCTCCTGAAAAAATCAAACAATTTGTAAAACAACGTACTCGCTGGAGTTTTGGGGTCATGCAAACATTTTGGAAACATCGTGATACCTTATTTGTCAAGAAATATAAAGGCCTCGGACTTTGGGCTATGCCAAACATGCTCATCTTCCAGTTTATTATTCCAACCTTCTCACCTTTGGCCGATTTGTTTATGATTATCGGACTTTTTTCAGGAAATGCAGCAAAAATATTTATCTATTATTTAATATTTATGGCTGTAGATGCAAGTATTTCAATTATGGCCTATATCTTTGAAAAAGAATCCTTACTAAAACTATTCTGGATTATTCCACAAAGATTTTGTTATAGATGGATTATGTATGTAGTCCTCTTTAAAAGCTATAAAAAGGCAATTAAAGGTGAACTTCAAACTTGGGGGGTACTTAAACGTACAGGTAATGTTGCAGATATTACTACTACTGTCTGAAAATTTATAGACTCGCATTCTTCAAGAAATCACATATGATAACGCGTATTTTCTCCGGTGAACTTTCTGCGAAACAAAGTTTTTCCATAGGACACCAGTCTGTTCGGGTTCGATTAACTATATGAGGTACGGATTGACAATATTCTATATGTATATTTGTTTGCTTCAATAGATTTAAGGCTTGTTGACTAATAACATCGGCATAAAGAATCTTTACCTCGCCCAAGATCATTAATGCAGCAGCAGCTTTACCTACCACTTTATCTGCAATAAAGGCTCCTTGAAGAAATTCAGGTTCGATACACAACAAATTATATAGATCGGAGACTCCTCTACGATGAAAAGTACGTACTGTTCCATTATTACTAATCACACAAGAACAATTTTCCTGATGAAGACGTTCTATTAACTTTTTCATTTTATTTATATTTCTAATGTACAAATTTAAATAGTATTTTTTAATTCTACTGTAAATAATTTGCTAGTTTAATTATATTTTTTTCTAAAAAAAATAAACTTTCCTATAAAAATAAGCTATATTTGCAAATATCCATTATAAAAGGATAGTCCATCTCATATAATTCGAATATTTATAATAAGTTATTATGAATAAAAATCTTTTTTTTCTATTATTGGCGTTTTTCTGTTTTACTACTACCTTACAAGGACAAAGTTCATCAACTACTGAAACAGAAAAAAACAATGAATTTAGTTCCGCCTGGAATACTCTCGTTAAATTAGGTCAAAGTAAACAATACCCACAGGCCATACAAGAAGGAGTACGCCTCAGTAAAATGTTTTCTCTAAATAAAAAATATAAAGAAGCCTTTGCTACTTGCCGTGAAATGGATGGTTTCGTCCGCATAAATGAAAAAGAAACGAACCAATCCAATTACCAACTTCGTTATGAAATTGCAAAAGAGCGATTACGCCTATACACAAATCTCAAAAATCTTCAAAATTGTAAAGTGCAATTGAATATACTTCATTATTGCGCCAGTCAAATAAAATCTTCGGCGCTAGAGAATGAATTGTTATTGACAGAAGCCAATTTTTATCAGGCTTTTGGTATGACTACCCAAAGTCATAATTATTACAAACAATATATTTTGAAAAAAACTGAAGGCAAAGATCTTGATAATATTGACCAATGCTATAAAGATTTATTATCCTATGCCCAACAAAATCAAAATGCATCAATGACTAATGCCATAACCGATTTGTATTCATCATGGAAACGCTCCATCCAAGAAGAAAAGAATGCCAAAGAATACAAATCTCTTCAAAAAAAATATGATGATAGTCAAACGACGTTACAAGAAAAGAATAAAAGTATTACGGCAAAATGGGTAATAATCAGTACCCTCGGAATACTTTGTATAATTTTTGTTATTGGAATTATAGTTTTATTGGCTTTATTATTTAAACAAACACGTCATATTAAAAATTTAACAAAGAACCTAACTACGGCAAATGAGAATAATGAATTGAAATCCAAATTCATCGAAAATATGAAAAATCAGATAGATCCTGCATTAAATACTATTGCAGAAACTCACTCTGATATGGAACGAAATAATAATATCAATGCTCTAAAAGATTTGATGACTGATATCCAGACTTACCTATCTTTGGAAAAAACACAATATGAACTTTATCTGTCAGAAAATATACCTGATATATATTCACTCTGTGAAAAAATCATGAAAAAAGTAAAGGACGAACTTAGACCTGAAATAGAAACACTGACAAATGCCCCACATCTGGAGATTAAAGCTAATATTGAAGTTTTGGAACATTTTCTTTATAATTTGCTGACATATCTTGGTAAACAAAACGGAACAACTAAAATTATATTGGAATTCAAAAAGAGAAGTGCACATTCCGGACAATTCATTTTGACAGATCATGGATACTTTATCCCTGAAGAAGAAAAAGAGAACCTTTTCAAACCTTTTGCTAAAATACAAGATATTACAAAAGACAATATTTTGCTACTTCCAACAACAAATCTTATTGCAACTAAATTGAACGGAACATTGTCTTTTGATAATGAATACAGGAAAGGTACTCGATTTATTCTACTACTTCATGAAGGATAATACTCATATATAAAAAAGCCGTAACCAGACAATCGCTGAATACGGCTTTTCTTATTCCACAATACAAAATCAATGATGAAAAAGACGAATACCAGTAAATGACATTGCAATGTTATATTTATCGCACGTCATAATAACATGGTCGTCACGTACACTACCTCCCGCTTGTGCAATAAATTCCACTCCGCTTTTATGTGCTCTTTCTATATTATC
>CAZKSK010000188.1:0-5064 GCA_964555225.1 uncultured Bacteroides sp. | reverse complement strand
GTTAAAGATCCGTCACCACCAATAATAATTAAAGCATCAATGCCTGCATTCTTCATGTTTTCATAAGCTTTGGCACGACCTTCGGGTGTGGTGAACTCTTTACAGCGAGCAGTTTTTAAGATTGTTCCACCTAGTTGTATAATATTACTTACGTTTTCTGTTTTGAAATCCTTAATTTCATTATCAACTAATCCTTTATAACCCCTGTAAATACCTTTAACTTCTAGACCATTATAAATTGCAGCACGTGTTACTGCACGGATGGCAGCATTCATACCTGGAGCATCTCCACCTGACGTTAATATTCCTACGCATTTAATTGTAGCCATTATAGTATCCTTTCAATTTTAAACCATGCAAAGATAACAAAAACTTAATATTCTTATTTCTTTTAATAGTGAAAATGAATGTTTTCTTTGTAATTATAGTTAATTGGTTATATCTATCTGTTCTTTATAGGATTCAATAGCTTTTTTACATTCTTCCATTAGCCATTTAGGAGTAGAGGTCGCTCCACAAATACCTATAGAATGAATGCCTTTTAGTAATTTGAAATCAATTTCATCTGCAGATTCAATCATATATGATTGAGAATTTACTTTTTTGCATTCATTATATAGAATCTTTCCATTCGAGCTCTTGTTTCCACAGACAAAAAAAATTAAATCATGTGAAGCTGCAAATTTTCTTATATTCGGCATTCGGTTTGCTACTTGACGACAAATTGTGTCATAATATTTAAAGATTACTCCTTCTTTTAAATGTTGTTGGATGTATTTGATAATCTCCCAAAATTCTTCTAATGATTTGGTCGTTTGAGAATAAAGAAATATGTTTTTGTTGAAATCAAGCTTTTTAACTTCTTTCAATGATTCTATTACAATAGCTTTTCCTTGAGTTTGACCAACTAATCCATTGACTTCCGCATGTCCATTTTTACCATATATTACAATCTGTTTGGATGAGTCGGACGTTTCGTCCGATTCATTTTTAATTCTTTTCTGAAGTCGTAGAACTACAGGGCAAGTCGCATCTATGATTTCTATATTATTTTCTTTTGCTATTCTATATATTTCAGGAGGTTCACCATGAGCTCGTAATAGAACTTTAACATCGTGTAAATTCTTTAATTCGTCATGATTTATTGTTATTAATCCGTGATGGCGTAAACGTTCACATTCTTTGCCATTATGAACGATATCTCCTAGACAATATAATTTTTTTTCTTGTAATAATTCTTCTTCTGCTTTTTTTATAGCCGCAGTAACGCCAAAACAAAATCCCGATTCATTGTCAATCTCTATATTAATCATGAATTTATTATTTTACTGTATTGTTCCATTAACCATTGTTTTTGTTCCTTTATTGTCATGTAACTATTATCTAATAGAATAGCATCATCAGCACGCCTAAGCGGACTTATAGAACGTTTTTGATCGATGCAATCTCTTTCTTTTACATTGTTAAGAATTTCTTCCAGACTAACATCTTTTCCCTTTTCTTTCAATTCTTTATATCTTCTTTCGGCCCGGATTTCAGGAGATGCCGTGACAAAGATTTTTAATTCAGCATTCGGAAAAACGGTCGTACCAATGTCTCTTCCATCCATTACTATACCTTTTTCCTGTCCCATCTTTTGTTGCTGAGTTACCATGGCTTTTCTTACAAAATCTAAAGTGGCAATAGGACTTACTGCAGAAGATACCCGCATATCCCTGATTAGATTTTCTACATTTTTGCCGTTTAATATAATTTCAGGCTGTTGGGTTTGCTGATTACGAAAAAAAGAGATATGTATATTATTCATATCCTTTTTTAGTTTATCTGTGTTAATGCCTTTTTCATTTATTAGTCCGTTTTCAATACTATATAAAGTAACAGCACGATACATGGCTCCGCTATCTATATATATGTATCCGATTGCTTGAGCTAAATCTTTTGCCATCGTGCTTTTTCCGCATGAAGAGAATCCATCAATTGCTATTATTATTTTTTTCATATGAAGTAGATAAATCTTTCTTTAAAAATGTTTGTTTTAATTTCTTGTAAAATTTGTTCAAATATACATCATTTTTAAAATATCTGAATTAAATTTGTCACTGATTTTTGAACTGTTTTGTAACCTTGGAAGGAAATTTATCTGAAAGAGGACGAAAACTTTAAAAAAACAAAAATAATAGCGATTAACACAAAAAAAGCAGATTGTGACAAGTTTAATCTAAAAAATTGTATTACATTTGCCGTGTTAATAGAGAGAAACACGTAAAAAAACAAAATAAATTATGGAAATAAAAAAATCACCTAAAGCGGATTTGGAAGGAAAGAAGGGTACACGTCTGCTTATCGGTTATGTGTTCGTTTTGGCCATCATATTTGTCGCTTTCGAGTGGTCGGAGACTGATAAAAAGATTGATCTCAACACGGGTATCAAAGACGCCGTATTTGAGGAGGAAATGGTTCCTATTACGGAACAACAACCGAAGACTCCCCCACCACCTCCAGCTGCGCCTTCTGTTGCGGATGTGTTGAAAATTGTTACAAACGACGCTGATGTGCAGGAAACAGCAGTTGCTTCCTCCGAAGATGCCGGAAAAGCTGTAGAAGTTAAATATACAGCTCCTGTTGTACAGCAGAAACCGGAAGAAGATCCTGATGAACAAGTTATTTTCCAAGTAGTAGAACAGATGCCGGAATATCCTGGTGGAATGACAGAATGTTTGAAATTTTTGGCTAGTAATTTGAAATATCCGACAATTTCTCAGGAAAATGGTGTTCAAGGTAGAGTAATTGTTCAGTTTGTTGTTAATAAAGATGGTTCCATTGTTGATCCGGTTGTCGTACGTAGTGTAGATCCGTATTTGGATAAGGAGGCTCTTCGTGTTGTTAAATCAATGCCTAAATGGACTCCAGGAAAACAACGTGGAAAGGCTGTACGTGTCAAGTATACATTGCCTGTTACATTTAAGTTGCAATAATCCTTAATTATAAAAATAGATATTGTTTTAAAGAGGCTGCCCTATAAGCAGCCTCTTTTCATAAAAGGTGATTTTTTGTTTTTAAAATAAAGATGTATGAAAACTTCAAATGAATTATTGGATTTGACCAATAATTATATTCGTCACCTTACGTATTCCCGTAATCCCAAAGGATTATATGATCCTATTGAATATGTCCTTTCATTAAGTGGAAAAAGGATCCGTCCTCTTTTGATGCTAATGGCTTATAATTTATATAGGGATAATGTAGAAGATATTTTATCTTCTGCTGTTGCTATAGAAATTTATCATAATTATACATTGCTACATGATGATCTGATGGACCATGCTGATATGAGGAGAAATAAACTTACCGTACATAAAGTATGGAATGAAAATACAGCAATCCTTTCCGGTGATACAATGTTAGTATTAGCATATAAGATGATGTCAAAATGCAGTGTTGAATATTTGAAAAAAGTTCTGGATATATTTTCTGAGACAGCATTGGAGATAGGTGAAGGGCAACAATACGATATGGAATTTGAAAATCGTAATGATGTTACGGAAAAAGAATACATAGAA
The DNA here is from genome assembly GCA_964555225.1 of uncultured Bacteroides sp. Taxonomy (GTDB): domain Bacteria; phylum Bacteroidota; class Bacteroidia; order Bacteroidales; family Bacteroidaceae; genus Phocaeicola_A. The sequence continues at coordinate 1,504 of CAZKSK010000188.1, read as the reverse complement.
ATGATTCGTTTAAAGACTTCTGTTTTATTAGCAGCAAGTTTACAAATAGGAGCCGTTTTAGCTGGAGCTCCCAAGAATGATATTCAGAAACTTTATGATTTTGGGATACAAATAGGTTTAGCCTTTCAGTTACAAGACGATTATTTGGATGTTTATGGTAATTCGAAAGAATTCGGAAAGAAAATAGGCGGTGATATTATATGTAACAAGAAAACATATATGTTGATAAATGCTTTTTTGCTGGCTGATAAAGAACAACGTGCAAGATTAGAATATTGGACGAGTAAAGAAGAATGCGATCCTATAGAGAAAATAAGAGAGGTGACGCACATATATAATATATTAGGAGTTGGAGAATTATGCAAGAAAGAAATTAATAAGCATTTTCTTAGAGCGTCCGTGCTTCTTGCTGAAGTCCTTTTAACAGATAGTCGTAAACATGTATTAAAAGAATTTACAGATTCTTTAATGAATAGAAAAGTTTAATTCTATATGATAACAGACACACATTCCCATCTTTTTTTAGAAGAATTTGCGAAGGACCTTCCTGAAGTTATTTTAAGAGCAAAGGAAAATGGAATTACCAGAATCTTTATGCCCAATATAGACTTAATGTCTGTTGAGAGATTGCTTTCTGTCAGTTCTCAATATAGTAATTATCTTTATCCAATGTTAGGATTCCATCCTACTTCAATAATAGATAAAACTACCTTTAGAAATTCATTGCTTAAAATGCGACTTTTATTGGATAAAGAAAATCCGTTTATTGCCATTGGAGAAGTCGGCTTGGATTTATATTGGGATAAGACTTATCAATATGAACAAGAAGAAGCCTTTGTTCGTCAAATAGAATGGGCTATTGAATTTGATCTGCCATTAATGATTCATTCAAGAGCTGCACATAAATTATTAGTGGAAATAATGTCTCGCTATAAAAGTGAACGTCGTCTCTATGGTGTTTTTCACAGTTTTTCAGGAACGGAAGAAGAAGCTACCGAGTTGTTAGATTTCAAAAATTTTTGTTTAGGGATTAATGGAATTCTTACTTTTAAAAAATCAAAGTTGCCTGAGGTTTTAAAATGCGTTCCGCTAAATCGTATTGTTCTTGAAACGGATTCTCCTTATTTGGCTCCGACTCCTTATCGAGGACAACGAAATGAGAGCGCGTTTCTTGTGTCGGTAATAAAGTCTCTTGAACAAATCTATGAATTACCGGAGGCCGAATTGGAGAAGGTTATAGAAGAAAATGTTTTTCGAATATTTAAAAAAATAAAATGAAAGTCCTATGGTGGTATAAAAGTTTATTAATTTTGCTACATATTTCATAATAATAGGGAAAATACGGCAATAGATGAAAAAAAAAGAATACTTTTGTCATGAAAATCGCTTGTGATTCGCAATTTTTTTGTACTTTGCAGCCGATTTTGAAATGATGCATTAGTATCGTCGTTGGAGAGATGCTCGAGTGGTTGAAGAGGCACGCCTGGAAAGCGTGTATACGCCT
>CAZKSK010000187.1:0-5068 GCA_964555225.1 uncultured Bacteroides sp. | reverse complement strand
ATTTTTATTCAACAATATATCAACTTTTAGCATCAAAAATTTCATTATCAACAATAAAAATATTATATTTGCACGTTTAATTACGCTCTTTTATTTAAAAGTGCGAAAAGCAAAAAATAAACTATAAAGTTGGTGGCAGAAATGCCAAAATCGGCTAAATCGGCATACTTTTTGCATAAAATAATTAAATCAGTTTTTTGATAATTTACAATATTCTACGAAATAATAGCAATGAGACAATTAAAAATTGCACCTAGTATCACAAACAGAGATACGCAGTCTATTGACAAATATCTACAAGAAATCGGCCGTTATGAATTGATTGGTGTGGATGAAGAGGTTGAACTGGCTCAAAGAATTCGAAAAGGTGACGCCGCAGCATTAGACAAATTGGTAAAAGCCAATCTCCGTTTCGTGGTTTCGGTGGCTAAACAGTATCAAAATCAGGGATTGAATTTAGGAGATCTTATTAACGAAGGGAACATCGGATTAATTAAAGCAGCAGAAAAATTTGACGAAACTCGCGGATTTAAATTTATCAGTTATGCTGTATGGTGGATACGTCAATCTATACTACAAGCACTAGCTGAACAATCACGTATAGTACGTTTACCTCTTAATCAGGTAGGTTCTGTGAATAAGATAAGCAAATTTATTTCAACTTTCGAACAGGAAAATCAACGCCGACCTTCCGATGAAGAAATTGCAGATGCATTGGATATTCCTATTGAAAAAATTGCAGAAACATTAAAAGCATCGGGACGTCATGTCTCTGTAGATGCACCTTTTGCCGAAGGTGAAGATAATACGCTATTGGATGTTTTGACTAACGAAGACAGTCCAAATACAGATCGTTCTTTAGTTAATGAATCCTTGTCACAAGAAATAGACCGTGCTCTAAAAACATTGACAGAAAGAGAACAAGCCATTATCAAAATGTGTTTCGGCATTGGACAACAAGAAATGACATTGGAAGAAATCGGACTGAAATTTGGTCTAACGCGCGAACGAGTTCGGCAAATTAAAGAAAAGACAATTAAGAAACTAAGAAAAGAGACAAACAATAAATTGCTTAAATCTTTCTTGGGATAACATTTTAAATATTAAAGCCGGCTTTAAAGTCGGCTTTAATATTTACCGTATATTCTAAATAAAGGATAAGCAGCCTGCATAATCTTATTTTTCAACTTTTCGGGGTAATCCGGATGGCTTTTCAAAAATCTAAGAACTTCCTGATATGCTTGTTTTGTTCTATGCCCCGATAATAATGCAGAAACCCAGTTCGTTGGAAAAAAGATATCTCCCGTTTTCTGAATCTCCTGTAAAGCATTCAATGCGGGATAAATATATTTCACAGAATAGTTTTCACGACAAGGATGATTTAATAAGACAAGGGTTGATGATGCCCAGGGTTCCATACGACGATTTTCTGCAATCAACAAAGATTGAAAAACCTGATCACAATATAAAGTATCTGGATTAACAGCTCGAGAAATAAAATCAAATTGTCGTAATCTATCAGGATTCGTAATACGATTTCTTTGTATAGATATAATAGATTTATACTGTTCGGGCTTACGTATTGCCATTTGATACGATAAATTAGTATAATCCTGTTCGCTCAACAAATTATTATCATGATTTTTCCATACAGAATATAATTTATCAATAACCTCCGGTGATACAGCATTTGCAATTAACATCCGTAACAATTGAATACGACAAGAACGAATAGGATGATTTTGACTCTGCAAAAATAAAGCATATTCAAAATCGTTCCGATTAAGTATTTGTTCATTATCTAATACTACATTTATATCATTGACGATCATCTGCGCTACCAACGGATTTTTTTCTCTTACCAGACCTTTAAGAAGTGATTCTCCAAATTCATTATCTAAAATACTATCGTTCTGATAATTTTCAAATAAAGTCATTAAAACAGATAACCGTGAAGTCTCCTCCGCAATTTCAGACCAATGATTCAATTCATAGATTCTATCTTTTTTATTAAGCACAAAAAAACCGTATCCTCTCCCATCAACATTAGGTAATATGTGATGAATCTCAAAATTAACAGGCAATTTCATCAAGCTGTCCACAATATTCACTTGTATAATCGTATCACGTTTTTCACCAAAAAGCTTTACGGAAAATCGTTGAGGCCATATTAATCCTCTATTATAAGAATCATGTTGTTTTATGAATAGACTATCTTCTTTCTGTTCTATACGAATAACAGGCATTCCTTTCTGTTTCACCCAGGCTTTATCAAACATGGATAAATCAGCAGATGTTTTCGATTTAAGGATATGAATCAAATCATCCCACGTAGCATTGGAATACAAATATTCTCTAAGATATTGCCGAAGACCAGCCCTAAGAGAATCGGCCCCAATTATTTCTACAAGTTTTTTCATCATAACAGGAGCCTTATCATATACAATATTCCCATAGATAAGACCTGCATTGCATAAATTATCTAAGGGTTGTTGAATAGCTGTTGTTCCTAATGTCCTGTCTTGCGCCAAAGCTTTTGATGTATAATTGGACAACCAATATAATGAATGATTAATTTGAGGAAACAACGGTTCGGCTATAAGCGCTGCAAAATAGTTAGCAAAAACTTCTTTTGTCCAAACATCATTGAACCAATTCATCGTAACTAAATCGCCGAACCACATATGTGCAGTTTCATGTGCAATTAACTCCGTACGATTGAGTTCTTCATCAGGAGTCGGGTTTTGATTCAAAAAGATTCTATCATTATATAAAGTCGCTCCCGCATGCTCCATGCCTCCAAACTGGAAACTAGGTAAAATAATAAAATCATATTTTTGAAAAGGGTATGGAATGCCTGTATATTTCTCCATCCAATCAATCGAATAGGCAACCTGTTTAAAGATAGTACCAAGCTGTGCCACTTTTGCGGAATCTGTTTCCCTATAATACGCTCGAAATAAATGTTTCCCATCATTGTATTCAGCTTTTTTCATCTTACCCGCTACAAATGAAAATAAATAAGTACTTAAAGGTTTTGTCGATTCAAAAGACAATTGTTTTTGCTCTCCTTTTTTCTTTTCTTTAATAACATTCGTATTTGAAACCGCCTGCCAAGAAACAGGAAGTTTTAATTGCAATGAAAAAACAGCTTTTAGATTCGGTTGGTCAAAACAGGGGAAGACCGTACGTGCACGATCCGGGACAAATAAAGTATAAAGATAATCTTCATTTCTATTAAGAGATTGATTACCGGCTGTAAAATTAATTTCAATTATATTTTTTCCAATACGGGATCTTACAGCAGGTAAAATAATATGATCATTTTTCATTACGATCTCTACATTTTTTCCATTCATTTTAATTTGGTGAATCATTTCCTTTTTCGAACGAAAATCAAAAATAACGGTTTGGAGAGAATCCAAATTAAATATAGAAATGATTTTTCCTTCAACAGATTTCTCTTTTTGTTCCGGAATATTAAAATATAGATAGTACGATAATTTTTTTATTTCCTGTTTTCTTTGTTTAGCCAACTCCCAAGATACACCATCATCACATAAATGATTGTTAGCAAAACATTCTAATCCGATAAAAAAGATAAATATTGTAAAAATTATTTTAGTCCGTTTCATATTCAATCCTAATTTTTGGTCGAAAGTACTAATTTTAATGTTTCAAAGTATTTTTTTATTCATCTATTTTAAACCTAAAAGAAAAAACTTATCTTTGCAACAAATACAATCTTTTCTAAAATGGATTATTTTATACTAATCAAAAACGAGAAAAAGGGTCCTTTCACCTTAGAAGAGCTTCCTAAACACGGCTTATCAAAAAATTCCATGATTTGGACGATAGACTTCGAACAATGGAAATATGCCAAAGATATTCCGGAATTACAAGAAATTTTAAATTCTCTACCTCCAGATCCTCCTCGTCCCATTATGCCTAAGAATTGGTTGGTAGAATCTATTTTAGTGACCTGCTTATGTTGCATTCCTTTCGGACTGATTGGAATTATCAACTCTATAAAAGTAGATGAAAATTACCGTAATGGAAATTACCTAATGGCTGAAAGACATGCTGCAGATGCAAAAAAATGGTGTGTTTGGGGATTTTTCGCAGCTCTCGTATCAGTGGTTATGTATGGTGTAGTTATTATTGCAATTGCGGTATTTGGATATGTTTTAGAAAGCTATAATTAAAAAAATAATGGAAGAACACAACAACATTTGTCCTAAAACATGGCTGTTACAATCAGTCCTGATAACGATTTTTTGCTGCATACCGTTCGGTATTGTAGGTATCATTAATGCATGTTCAGTAAGTTCAGCTTATGCAGTAGGTAACTATGCTTTAGCCGAACAAAAATCTAAAGAAGCCGGTAAATGGGTTAGAATAGGATTCTGGTGTGGTATTGCAATTTGGGCAATTCTTATGATTCTCTACGCAACAATTTTATATTACATCATACACAGAGGAAGCAGATAAGATGAAAAAGAAGAGTAAATATATTACCGCTTCTTTAATAATAGTTTGTTCAATAATTATATATTTTATCTTCGATCCAAGTCATTATATATGGTTTCCAAGATGTCCATTTTTGATGATCACAGGATATAAATGCCCGGGTTGCGGTTCACAGCGTACAATTCATGCATTACTTCACCTAAACATCCAAGAAGCCTTTCACTATAATGCCTTGCTTGTTTGTTCAATACCGTTCATAATTATTCTAATCATTGCTGAGATACTTAGAAAGAGGAAACCTTTATTTTATATAAAAGTCCATCGACCCCTTTATATCTATATTTACTTAACTGCAGTAATCTTGTGGTGGATACTCAGAAATATTTACGGATATTAAAGTTTTTTCAATTCGTTATAAAGTTTTTGTATAGGCAATCCCATAATATTAAAAAAGCTTCCTTTTATATTTTCCACTCCTACAAAGCCTATCCATTCTTGGATCCCATATGCTCCGGCCTTATCCATCGGATGATAATTTACTATATAATAATCGATTTCTTCATTTTATCAACAAGTACCTCTAGCATTATCTCTGGCT
>CAZKSK010000186.1:0-5089 GCA_964555225.1 uncultured Bacteroides sp. | reverse complement strand
GTAGTGGATTACTAAACGCGCTAATCCTGACAGGTTTTTGGAATCTGTCAGGATTAATAAAACAAAGAACGATATGAAATAAACCTACAAAACAACCGCCTACAAATGATTGACCAAGCCAATCAACGATCTGTTTGCGACATGTTCAAAGATATAAACTGTGGAAAATGAATATTGAAAAATTATATAAATCGATTACAAAATTTTCACCTTATCAATATCAACTGAAAGTTGCAGAATTACTTTTAAGTGGAAAGAATGTCATTCTTTCAGTTCCAACAGGAGCAGGAAAGACGTGGGCTTCCATAATGCCATTTTTATATGCCAAACAAAATGAGTGGACAGATTTTCCACAAAAGATGATTTATAGTTTGCCTTTGCGAACGCTCGCCAATTCTATCTATTCCGATGTCTCTAATGTGCTTGAAAAAAATGAAATATTTAAGAATATATCTTCCATTCATACTGGTGAATATAAGAATGACGAGCACTTTGAAAACGATATTATCTTTTCCACAATTGACCAGACGTTAAGTAATTTCCTTTGCTTTCCTCTTTCCCTTTCCAAACGGCAAGCGAATATCAATGCAGGGTCTTTGGTTGGAAGTTATCTGGTCTTTGATGAATTTCATTTGCTTGACCCAAATCTATCTATGGCAACAACTTTAGGGATGTTGAGAGTCCTGAGAAATTTATGTCGTTTCTGTATTATGACAGCCACTTTAAGCGAAAAATATATTGAGAAATTAAAAGCAGCTATAAATGCAGAAGTCGTCTCAATTAATGATTTCCAAGAAGATGAACTACGAATAAAGTCCTTAAAAATACCGGAAGGATATGAAGTAAAAAAGAACGTCTTTGTACAAGATGAAACAATAAATGCAGGGAACATTTTAAAACTTCACAAAAAGAAAACGATCGTGATTTGTAATCGTGTTGAAAAAGCTCAAAAACTGTATAATGATATACTATCTACAAACCTGACAGGGTTTGGAACCCTGTCAGATTTAAATAAATCGAACATCATTTGTCTGCATTCCCGTTTCTTTGATGAAGACAGAAAGCAGAAAGAAAAAAGATTAAAACAATTATTTGGCAAAGGGAATAACGAAAGTGCTATTCTTATTTCAACCCAAGTAATTGAAGCGGGAATGGATATTTCGTGCGATACGATGCACGTTGAAATTTCTCCTGTCAATTCATTTCTACAGCGTGCCGGGCGTTGTGCCCGCTGGGAAGGCGAGCATGGCAATATTTATGTTTACGATGTTCTGGAATTGGAAGAACGAGAGCAACTCAAACTCGAAACCGAAGACAAGGAAGAACTTGCTCAAATAAGGGCAATCAACAATAAGTATCTTCCTTATGATAAAACCCTGTGTGAAGCTACGCTGAACGAATTGAAAAAGGTTTCATCGCTTGATAAAAACATTTCACAAAATCTGGTGGATACAATTCTTACTACGCATGAGTCAGAAAATTATGATCGTATTGTACAAAGTGATTATAACCGTTCAAAAATTCAGGAATCATGGGATACTTGCGAAAAGAATATGTACTCACAAACAATTCGCGATATCCAAAGCATTGAAATAGCAATTATCGATTATGAAAAAGAAAAAAATACGGCTTTCATACCTTATAAATACCAAACCATAGGACTTTACAAATGGTCGTTCATAAAATGGGCAAAAGAAATATTCAAGGAACGCGATTTTGATTTGGATGATGATGTCATATTTATTGCAGAAAAGAATTCGGAAAGTCAATTCATTGATATTGATACCAATGATTTGGATAGTTATTCGTTAAAGCCAGTCAGAGATATTGCCCCGCTTAGAAACTGTTATGATATTGTTTTTGTTGACAAATCCATATTTAAATATACTGCCGGTGCAGGATTGGAATTAGGCGTCGGAAGCGTTTGTTCTCCATTAAAGCCTTACGAAAAAAAGGGAAAAGAAATTACCGAATACAAAAAAGATACTTTCCAACAGCATAATAAAGCCATTATCGGATGTTATGAGCAAGAATTCAAGCCCAAAATGAATTTTACTTTCAGGCAACTGAATGTTTATTGGGGTGAAGACATTGACTGGGATAAACTGATTAAAGCAATGATTTGCCTGCACGATTATGGCAAACTAAACACTGCGTGGCAAAAGCCTATGCGGGAACTTCAAAAGTTGAAAGGAAATTATACTCCGAATGAAGTATTGGCACACAGTGATTTCAATGCAGAAACAGACAAAGACATTGAAAAACAAAGTGGAGCAAGAAATAAGCCGAACCATGCAGGAGCTGGAGCATTTGCCGCTCTTGAAATATTAGGAAGTCATTTCAATGATAAAAGAAAAATTAAAAATATTTTATTTCCTATTGTAACAGCAATCTTGAGACATCATTCTCCGAAAAATATGTCTTTTGATAGTTTCACAATAGAGCCGAATGAATTGAATACTTTTAAAGAGTTCTGGAACGCAGAAGTTTCTATTCCTCTTGATACGCAATTAAGGCTTACTCAAATGAAACAGATATCTATAGAACAATATCTAATTAATTCAAAAGCCGACAATATTGGTATTGTAACCTATTTCTTACTTGTTAGAATTTTAAGATTATGTGACCAGAAGGCGACACAAACAATGAATATTTATTTAAACTAAATGATTATGTATCAAAGCAAATATTTTATAACAAAAAAATCTGGCTTTTATCAGGATACCCTTCTATTATATGGTTTAGCCAGACTGTTAGATATGATAATAAATAAAAACCGCGATGAAAAAATAGAAATTATTCTTCGTGATTGTGGACTTTATTATGAGCTTGAATTAGAAGATTATGAATTAAAAAAAGAGGATGTGATTTCTTTTTGTATTAATCCGAGTATTGGGTTTGATTATATTTTTCAGGAAAGCAAAAAAGGAACAAAGATGCCAAAACATCCCCAAACAGGGAATTTATTAAATTTGAATGTTATAGATATCCAAAAAGAATGGGAAAAGTTAAAAAATCAATCCACTACTACAAATTCTAAAAATGTACAAGCTGTAAATCCTGATTTCTCAATTTATGCTTTGCTTAGTCATTTTTCCATTGAATTTTTATCCAAAGAACACGATGCTGGTTCTACTCAGGGTGGTATGTTTACCCGCACCTTTCTTCAATTATTTTTGAATAAAGATAAATTTAAAAATTTCATTAATGCCATACTTACTCAATTTTCAAAACCATCAATTTTTGATGAAAAGAAATTTAACGAATTAGCCTTTCCTAAACTGAATGAAGAAGGAAAGAAAAATACGTATTACGTTCTAAGTAAGAATCATAAGGTATCCAACACAACATACAATCAATTAATAAGCCCTCCAGCGTCAAAAGGAGTCAATAGCAATAATTTAAGGTTAACAGAACTTTCTGGAGAGCCGAATTTACTGATTGAATATTTAAAGATATTAGGCTGCTTTGAGTGTATGTTTAGCCTCGGAGGATCAACAGATTTTGAAGATTATAGAATTTATGTGTGCGAACCGAAAGAAATTAATCTTTCTCTTCAAAGAAGTGTTTTGAAGGCTTTTAAAAAAGGTTTTTTCTCTAATAGTGCAATAAAAGGTGATATTTTTTCCGAGTTGCAATATTCAAAAGAAATTATCAGGCATTCGGAAGAACTCCAAGAAAAGATACATTTTACTTTTGAAGATATTTTTTCTCCAAAAAATTATGTAAATGGTTTTTATGTCTGTCATTATATGACTATTAAAAAATCGCCGCCCAAGAAACATGCTCCTATCAATTTGTCTTATTTGAGAATTCCAGCATTTGTAACAGCAAAAACGGTTGAAGATGCTAATGAATGGCTTGAAATTATAGACGACCTTATAGCAATAACCAGAAGCATAAAAGGTTCGCAAAAAAATGAGGAATCAGGAAATGCTTTACAAGGACTTAATCTGTTAAGAACATACATTAGCTCATCAAAGATTGAATCTTTTTTAGATTTTCAATTTTGGTATTCTCAATATCTGATGTTTGCTTTTAATAAAAAACAACAAGACCCACAATGGTATGTAAAAATTTTCAGAACAGATATATTAAATAAACTTTTAAATAATACAGTTATGAGTGATTTTAAAATTACTGACATCACTTCAAATGAAGGATTTCAGAAAGTAGCGTATGCTATTCGTAATAGTACTGTGATTTTGCAAGGTGCAAAGTCAAGAGGGCAAAAGATTGAATTCGAAATACGATATGGATTTGCTCAAAAATTACAAGAGAAATCAAGAACACCTAATGATCTGGCTGCTTTTATGGGCGACTTTATTGGCATTTATAATGCTGAAACAGCGAGAAAGGCCGAATTGAAAAAGGCTTTTCGCAAACCAGTGCGCGATGATGAATTAAATCAGTTTTACGCACTCATAGATAAATATCCATCTAAAGTAGTAGGTGCATTACTTGCTTCCTATGGCTTTGCTTTAACAAAAAGAGATGAAGAAAACACAGACTCTCAAACAATCGATAATATAACAGAAAAACAATAACCTTTAAATTATATAATTATGTCAAAACGAATTGCATCTATTTCAATCAGCGGTGAAATCACCCTAAACATGCACTCCCTAAATAACGAAGGAGGCGAAGGTAATCAAATTATGACCCGTCAACTGACCATAGTTGATAAAGATGGCATTGAGCATACGGTTAATGGCATTAGTGGAGATATGTTTAAGCATATTCATGCAGGGCATTTAGTCAATTACTGCATTGAAAACGGATTAGAATTAAGCACTTATTCTAAAAGTTTAAATCCTAATCGTATTTCGTCAGCAGAGTTATTAAAATACATTACTGACAATAAGAAAAAAAATGAAAAGGCAGGAGTGGTTATTGATGCATTAATTAATTCGTGTTCCGTTTGTGATACTCATGGGATATTAATTACTGATAAGGTTGGTGATAACAAAGATAGTTCAAATACTCCTCGTAAATCAGTAATAGAATTTGGATGGACGATTGGTATTCCTGATAAAAATAATACAGAAACCTATTTACATACAAAAATAGTAAATAGTTCTACTGGTGT
>CAZKSK010000185.1:0-5099 GCA_964555225.1 uncultured Bacteroides sp. | reverse complement strand
GATAGCTTTTTGTGCATGGATAGTTTCGGCATATCCCGTGAAATCTTCGATTATTCCATAGGCATTCGGCTGTGAAACAATCACTCCTGCTACGTCACCGGCCGACAAGAGGGAATCCATTACGGATTTATCCGTAACGCCGTCTTTTTCGGGAATCTCTACCAAATTTACACCATGAAACTTAGCATAAGTAGTTAATACCCGGCGCACATGTATGGGCAAGGTTGCTGCATACAGTACTTTGTTCTTCTTTTTGGCAGCCACACACATCATCATGGATTCGGCGCAGGCCGTAGGACCATCATACATGGAAGCATTGCAGCAAGGCATTCCCGTAAGTTCGGACATCATGCTTTGGAATTCAAAAATATATTGCAATGTACCTTGTGAGATCTCTGCCTGATACGGAGTATATGCAGTGAGAAATTCAGAGCGGCTGATAATTTGACTGATTACCGATGGAGAATAATGATCATATGCTCCGGCACCGGTAAAGATGGAACATATCTTATTTTTTTCGCTTAATCCGCCTATAAATTTACGGATTTCTATTTCACTCATTGCCGAAGGTATGTCGTATTCTTTCTTTAGAATGACCTGCTCCGGGATATCCTGATAAAGATCGTCAATAGTATGAACACCGGAGACTTTCAGCATCTCTTGGATGTCGTCTTCGGTGTGTGGTATATATTTATTACTCATAAGAAATTCTCTGTTTTTATTCGCAAGCTTTTTCGTAAGCTTTGGCATCCATCAGTTTATCCAGTTCGGACGGATCGCTCATTTCCACTTTGATAATCCAGTTTTCAAAAGCATCTTTATTGACTAATTCAGGATTGTCAACCAAAGATTCATTTACCTCAAGAACTTTACCGCTGATAGGCGAAATCAAATCGCTAGCAGCTTTTACACTTTCTACAGCTCCGAATTCTTCGTCCTTTGAAACTTCGTCATCCGTATCGGGCATATCTACGTAAACGATATTACCCAATTGTTGCTGTGCATAATCGGTTATGCCTACAAATGCTGTATTTCCTTCAACCTTTACGAACTCATGTGAGTCAGAATAATAAAGACCTTCTATAATTTTGCTCATAATAAAATAAATTAAGTGTTTTTATTTTTTGTAATTTTTGTCATAGAAACGTTTCTTTACCACAGTAGCGTCGAACAATTTTTTGCGGATACGTATTTGTACCGGAGTCCCCAGCTTGGCATATTTACTATCAATGAGTGCCATACATACACTTTTGTCATTACTGATAGTATGATATCCTGTAGTTACTGTCCCGATTACCGCTCCGTCTGCTTCCACTTCATAACCGTTGCGAGGAATGGCGCGGTCGCTCAATTCAATACCGACTATTTTCTTTGCTATGCCTTCCATTTTCTGATGAAGAATAGCGTCCCTTCCGATAAATTCCGGTTTATCCGTTTTTACGAAGATACCCAGTCCTGCTTCAATAGGAGTGATATCGGCACTTAATTCATGTCCGTAGAGGGGTAGAGCAACTTCAAAGCGCAGAGTATCACGGCATCCCAGTCCGCAAGGTTTCACTTCTCCGCTGTTTACCAGAATATCCCATGCATTATTGATAAAATGATGAGAGCCGTAAAGTTCGAAACCATCTTCACCCGTGTATCCTGTGCGGCTGACAAGAATCTTTTCTCCTTCGTATTCCGTTTCTTTGAAATTATAGAATTCCAGATCGGCTATTTTTATTCCAAGTAGTTTTTCTATTGTCTTTTCAGCTTCCGGACCCTGAACGGCAACTTCTCCTAGTTCTTCGCTCTGATTTTCGAGTTTAATATCGAATCCCGTTACATGCTGCTGCATCCAGTCATAATCCTTATCGATATTTGCAGCGTTTATTACAAGAAAGAATTCATGGAGATTCTTTTTGTAAACAAGTAAATCATCTACCGTACCGCCATTAGGGTACAACATCATTCCATAGAAAATTTTTCCATCGGGAGCACCTGTCACGTCATTCGTGAAAATATGATTCACATATTTCTCAGCTTCTTCGCCGCTCACAAGAACTTCACCCATATGACTGACGTCAAATATTCCGCAGTTATGACGCACCGCTTGGTGTTCATCAACAATCGAAGTGTATTCAATGGGCATGACGAAACCGCCGAAAGGGCTCATTTTAGCTCCGAGCGCAATGTGTTTGTCGTACAGACATGTTTTTTTATCATCCATATCAATTAGAGGTTTTAAATAATAAGTCTATAAATTGTCGTTTATTCAAATTCATAATATGATTTTCAATTATCACATCCGCTAAAGCATCCGATACGGCTTCGGGCGTATATTCTATATTCCGCAGACGTGACAATATACCATGATCCAGATCGCCGACCAGAAAATAATCTCCAAGCATATTGATGGATTTTATTATATTATTTTGTAGTTCAATTCGAATATCGAATTCTCCCGCATTCTCGATTTTCATTTTTCGAGAGACGGTGTAATGAGGGTTATTTCCATAGATAAATTCATCTGTGAGATATTCAGCTTCAATAGCTTCTATCTTTTTCACGTCGTCTTCATCCAATGTAAGTTTTTCATCTCCGCAGAGACTGTCACGGATATATTTCTTAAATTCCTCAATGTCCATACTGATATATTCCGACAGATTGGTCACTCTTTGTCGAACACTCCGGATTCCTTTGCTCACCAGCTTTTCATCCGATGGGGTAATGGAGCGGATGAGATGTTCCATGTCCGTATTGAAAAGCATTGTACCATGTACGATACTTTTTCCGGGGACATGATAAAAAGCATTGCCACTTACTTTTTTCCCGTTGATGGTTATGTCGTTTCGTCCGCTGGCTTCGGCTTCTATACCCAAACCTTGCAATACATGTGCAACCATTCGAAGATATTTATCGAAAGTGTAACGAACAGCCGTATCCTGTGTAATATATGCAAACATAATATTGCTCATATCGGCAAAGACGCATCCACCTCCGCTTTTGCGACGGTATGTTTGAATGCCATGCTCCCGGCAATATGTTAAATTCACTTCGTTTTCTATCAGTTGATTTCTTCCGAAGATAACGGTAGGTTTTACTTGCCACATAAAAAAGCATTCGGATTCATCGAAATTACGGGCTACATACTCTTCTGTTGCCAAATAAAAAGTGAGCCGGCGAACCGGCATCTCAGGCAAGTCAACGTACTTCATCATAATAAATAATTGTAGGTGTTGAATTATGGTTCAAAGATAGAGAAAGTTTTTCATGCGGTGAAGAAACAACGAGTAAATTTACATTAAAAATACAATTCATCGTAAAAAGATATTATTTTTCTTTTCTTTACCAATGCTTGTCTTCCCTCCATGCCCTGATAGCACAGTCGTATTATCAGGTAAAGTAAAAAGTTTCGTTTTTATTGAGCTGATTAATAGTTTTTCATCTCCATCCAGAAAATCGGTTCTTCCTATAGAACTAGCAAACAATGCATCCCCGGTGAAGACTACATTTTCTTCCGCACAATAAAAAGCCAGACTTCCAGGAGAATGACCCGGAACAGCCAATGTTTTCAAGGTGTGAGTACCAAACGTAATAATATCTCCTTCGTTAAGTTCTTTACCTAGTGGTATGGGTTCATCGCATCCTTTCAATCCGAAAACCGAAATTCTCTGTTTTATCTCCTGCATCCAGGGAAGGTCTGCGGCATTGGCTTCAGCCTTAATACCGAATGTTCTCCAGATGAAAGGATTTCCGAATATATGATCAAAATGTAGATGAGTGCATATCAAGTGTTTTAATATCAGTTCGTTGCTTTCGATATAGTTCTTTAATGCCTGTTGCTCATCAGGATAATAACATCCCGCATCAATAATTACCGTCTCTTTTGTTTCATCAGATATAATATAACAATTCGAAGGTAGCATATTGAATTCGAACTTTTTAATTGTTATCATGATCTTATCATTTTTACAATGCTACAAATACTATTTTTTTTGTTTTGAAATACTCTTCTTTAAAATAATCGCTCAAATCCGTTACGAACATCCTGTTTTTATACGGGCCCGACTCTTTTTCCAGCTCACCTCCCTTCAGACAAATAAGTCCGTTGGGAATGGCGTTATGCTGTTCTTTGTCAATGTTTTTTTTGATAATACGGATCAAATCCATTAATGGCATTACAGCACGGCTCACTACAAAATCGAATTTTCTCTTTTCTTCTTCAGCCCGACATTGACAGAATGTAACGTTCTTTAATCCGATACCTTCGGCTACCGCTGTGGCCACTTTCAACTTTTTACCGACACTGTCCACCAATAAAAATTCCGTTTCCGGAAAGAGAATGGCTAATGGAATACCCGGAAAGCCGCCGCCTGTTCCCAAATCCATTATTTTTGTTCCAGGTTTAAAATGGATTATTTTTGCTATGCCCAAAGAATGCAGAACATGATGTTCGTATAGATTATCTATATCCTTGCGCGAAATAACGTTGATTTTTGCATTCCACTCTTTGTAAAGGACATCCAGATTTCCAAACTGTTCTTTTTGCTTTTCTGTTAAGTCTGGAAAGTAGGAGAGTATCTGTTCCATTTATTTAATAACTTTGTATAAGAATTCTAAATATTTTGCAAAGATAAATAGAAAAAATGGAATTTCGTTATCTCTTTGTTATTTCATATCCTTTTTTATACCTATTTATACAGTAGATTTTGACTAAATGACATATAAGTATTATTTAACTAATTAAATTCGTTCATTAGCTTGTTCCTTTTAGTTATTTTATTTTCCTTTGTGCATATAATTCTTGCAAACGAAAGAAATGAAAAAACTAGCTTACATTTTGGTATTTTTTTGTGCCTTGACCTTATCAGCACAAAACAGTGATATTCAAAAAGAAATGAATCTGATGAACTATGAAAAGGCGTTGTCTTTAATGAATCAGGATCAAACGGATATGTCATTAGTTCCTCTGAAAATTCAAGCATTAAAAGGTTTGAATCGGTATAAGGAAGCTATTTCTTTGTTATCGGAAGTAAAGCTAAAAGACCCTGATAATCTGCAATGGGATCTTTTACTGGGAGAATGTTACAAGTCGGATGGAAATCTCATGAAGGCAA
>CAZKSK010000184.1:0-5140 GCA_964555225.1 uncultured Bacteroides sp. | reverse complement strand
AATAATGAGAATGTTCTTGCGGTTTCCGATGAAAAAAAATATGCCGGTATGGGTGTAAGCGCCTGTGCCACATGCGACGGATTCTTTTATCGTAAAAAGGTGGTTGCTGTGGTTGGCGGAGGAGATACAGCCTGTGAAGAAGCGACCTATCTCGCCGGTCTGGCATCCAAAGTATATATGATTGTACGCAAAGATTATCTTCGCGCCAGCAAGATTATGCAGGAACGTATTGAAAAGAATCCAAAAATAAAAGTTCTATACGAACATAATGCAACCGGACTTTTCGGTGAGAACGGAGTAGAAGGCGTCCATTTGGTACAACGTCTTGGAAAGCCCGATGAAAAACATTATGATCTGCCTGTAGACGGATTTTTTCTTGCCATTGGCCACAAGCCGAATTCAGACATATTCAAAGACTATGTTGATACGGATGACATAGGTTATATCATCACCGAAGGCAATACCCCACGTACAAAAGTCCCGGGAGTTTTTGCAGCCGGAGATGTGGCCGATCCGCATTATCGTCAGGCAATAACAGCAGCAGGAAGTGGATGCAAGGCAGCTATTGAGGCAGAAAGATATTTAATTGAACACGGATTATAATATATTCCCGGATACTCATGATTTATTCCTTAATTAAAAGAAATCAGAAATTGGGAGATAAACGGCATCCGATGTTCGATAGAAATCGTTTTGCCAAATTCTTCTCTTATTTTATGATCGCTTTTTGGGCCTGCTATCTGATTCTTTTCGGATGCACTTTCCCTTCCATGTTCAGAAATGCGGCTCCTAGTATGGAGCCCTATCATATTCTTAATCAGGGAATGATTTTTATGCTTTTGGCTGATTTTTTAATACGGTTCATTGCGCAAAAAGTTCCTGTTCAGGAAATCAAGCCATATCTTCTTTTCCCTGTTAAGAAAAACACGGTTCTGAATTGCCTTCTTATCCAATCAGGATTAGGAGGATATAACTTGTTTTGGTTGTTTATGCTTGTTCCGTTCGCTTTTCTTTCCATATTCAGATTCTACGGATTTATAGGTGTAATCGGTTTTCTACTGTGTTACTGGCTTCTAATGGTTGCTAATAATTACTGGTATTTATTCTGCCGTACCCTCATTAATGAAAACATTATTAATCTGATAATTCCGGTTGTTTTCTATGGTGCCATAGCTTGTGCTCTGTTTATCCCGGAAAAGAGTCCTGTTTTTGACTGGTTCATGAATTTCGGCGAAGGATTTATCTTATGGAATCCCATCAGTCTATTGACTTGTATTCTGTTGATTCTTCTTCTGTTTTTCCTGAACGTAAAAGTACAATCGCATTTTATATACAATGAGCTCTCAAAGAAAACAGATACAAAACTTAAAACCGTTTCGGAATTTAAGTTCTTTGACCGTTATGGTGTTATCGGTGAATATCTTCGTTTGGAAATAAAATCCCATTTACGCAATAAGTTAGTCAAGACACAATTTCGAACGGGTATTATTATCATGCTTGCCTTTTCTGCAGCATTGAGTTTTACAGAAGTCTATGACGGTCCCTTTATGAAAAGCTTTATCTGTATCTACAATCTGGCAGTATTGGGAATAATGACACTTACCCAAATTATGTGTATGGAAGGAAACTACATTGACGGACTTATGAGTCGAAAAGAATCTATTTTATCGCTTCTAAAGGCAAAATATTACTTCAATTGTATAATCGTTCTCATCCCTTTGATTCTTATGATTTTCCCGATTATCAATGGTAAGATTTCCGTATTAATGGCCCTCTCCTACTTCTTTTTCACCACAGGAGTCATTTTTTGTACGTTATTCCAATTAGCTGTTTACAACAAGAATACGGTCAATCCGAACACTAAGATAATAGGTAAAAATCGCGGAGGAACCTATTATCAACAATTAATAGCCGGAGTGGCATTTTTTGTTCCGGTAGCTATTGATTCTCTTTTAAGAGCTGTCTTCAATGAAACAGTATCTCTTTGGATTCTACTTATCATGGGTATCTTGTTCACCGCAGGCAATGACATTTGGATGCGAAATATCTACAAACGGCTGATGGTAAGAAGATATGAAAACATGGAAGGATTTAGGGAGACTAGATAGTAAAACTCGAAAATGATACAATTATGGAGATTACAATCAATCAATTACAAAAAAAATTCGGCGAAAAGATAGCCGTTAACATAGATAATTATGTGATTCATTCAGGCGATATGCTTGGATTGGTAGGGAACAATGGAGCTGGAAAAACAACACTGTTCCGTTTAATCTTAGATTTATTGAAAGCCGATGAAGGAAATGTACATATCGGAAATATTCAGGTAAATCTCAGTGAAGAATGGAAGTCTATTACGGGAGCATACATTGATGACGGTTTTCTAATCGATTATCTCACTCCGGAAGAATATTTCTATTTTGCCGGGAAAATGTATGGAATGAATAAAGAAGAAGTGGATAAACAAGTTTCCAAATTTGAACGTTTCATGGGAGGTGAAGTTATCGGACAAAAGACACTGATTCGTAACCTTTCGGCAGGTAACAAACAAAAGGTAGGCATCATATCGGCGATGATACATCGACCTGAAGTTTTGATATTGGACGAACCTTTCAATTTTCTTGATCCGAGTTCACAATCTATCATTAAGCACCTGCTGAAAGCATATAATGAAGAAACGCATGCTACTATTCTGATTTCAAGCCATAACTTGAATCATACGACTGACATTTGTCCGCGCATAGCCTTACTCGAACATGGAATTATCCTTCGAGACATCAATAATGTAAATAATTCTGCGGAAAAGGAACTGGAAGAATATTTTAATGTGGATGACGATTTCCAACCGGATTTTAATACAGACGAAGAACCTCCTCAGAAGGATCAAGAAGAGACAAATATTGAAAATAAATGATCTCAAATTTACTAGTTAAAAAGGTAATGAAGATTGTTAAATATATAGCAATTTTTTTCTTTACCTCAACATTTTTAGCTGTTATAGCTTTAAGATTCATCCCGGTATATATTACCCCCCTCATGGTTATCAGATGCGTACAACAAATCAGTCATGGAGATGCCCCGAAGCTCAAACATCATTGGGTTCCATTGGAAGATATGTCTCCAAGCATGCCTGTAGCCGTAATGGCATCGGAAGATTCACGATTCCTGAGTCATCATGGTTTTGATTTCGAACAAATAGGAAATGCTGTTATGGAACGGAATCGCAAAAGACATAAAAGGAATAGAGGTGCCAGTACTATCAGCCAACAAACGGCTAAGAATGTATTTCTATGGCCCAGCTCTACCTGGATACGGAAAGGTTTTGAAGTCTACTTTACCTTTATGATAGAACTCTGTTGGAATAAGGAAAGGATCATGGAAGTATATCTCAACTCTATTGAAATGAGTGACGGTATTTATGGAACTGAAGCTGTTGCTAAAGAAAATTTCAAAACGACAGCCGCCGATCTCACTCGCCGACAATGTGCGTTGATAGCGGCGACCTTGCCAAACCCAAGAAAATTCAGTTCTGCTCATCCTTCACCTTTCATGCGGCAGAGACAAAGATGGATTCTTAATAACATGCGACTAATTCCCGCTTTCCCTATGGACAGGCAAGAAAAAGGAAATAATAAATAAAAAAGATTTTATTAAACAGCTCGTCAAAGAATTCCTTCTTGCGAGCTGTTATAATAATATGCTAGTTCTTCAATTGTTCATTCATCGCTGCTGCCGCACGCCGTCCGTCACCCATAGCGAGAATAACCGTTGCGCCTCCACGGACGATATCTCCTCCTGCATAAATAGTAGAAATACTACTTTGCATATTTTCATTAACTACAATCGTATTTTTTCGACCTAATTCCAACCCTTTAATTGACTTAGGAACTATCGGATTAGGAGAAACGCCTACTGCAACAATTGCCATATCAATATCCAAAGTTACCGTTGCACCTTCAATAGGTACTGGGCTACGACGACCGCTTGCATCTGGTTCTCCCAATTTCATTGTCTGTAAAATGACTTGACAGACGCGACCTTTCTCGTCCGCCTTGTACTCCAACGGATTATGTAGCATCATGAATTCAATGCCTTCTTCCTTCGCATGCTTGACTTCTTCAAGACGAGCCGGCATTTCTTCTTCGGAACGACGATAAACCAAATAGACTTTTTCGGCACCGAGGCGCTTTGCCGTACGACAAGAATCCATTGCTGTGTTTCCTCCTCCTACAATCATTACCTTCTTTCCCTTATTGATAGGAGTGTCCGTATCATCACTGGCAGCATCCATCAAGTTTACTCTGGTAAGATATTCATTGGAAGACATGACATTAATGGAATTTTCACCCGGAATATTCATAAAATTAGGTAAACCGGCTCCGGAAGCTACGAAAAATCCTTTGAATCCGTCTTTTTCCAATTCATCGACTCCGATGGTCTTACCTACGATACAATCTTTTTCAAAATGAACACCCATCTTGCGAAGGTTATCTATCTCGACATCTACAATCTTATTAGGCAAACGAAATTCAGGAATACCATATTTCAATACACCACCTATTTCATGCAATGCTTCAAATACAGTTACATCATATCCATATTTGGCCATATCACCGGCAAAAGAAAGTCCGGCAGGACCGGAACCGACCACGCCAACCTTAATACCATTTTGAGGAGCCATTTGTGGAATGGAAATCTGACCGCTCTCACGTTCAAAATCAGCGGCAAAACGCTCCAAGTATCCTATAGCTACAGCAGGTTCATTCATCTTCAGATGAATACACTGACTTTCGCACTGTTTTTCCTGTGGGCATACACGACCACAAACAGCCGGGAGAGCACTGGTCATCTTTAATACTTTAGCAGCCTCGAGAAATTCTCCCCGCTCTATATTTTTAATAAATGACGGTATATTAATATTAACCGGACAACCGGACATACAAGTGGGATTAGCACAATCCAAACAACGTTTGGATTCTACAAGAGCCTGTTCTTCGGTCAACCCCTTATTTACTTCTTCCTTACGACTATGAGAACGATATTCCGGATCCAGTTCCGGCATTTTTACACGGGGAATGGCAGTACGCTCTTTCGCTTTCATACTCTTCCGAAGAGCTTCACGCCAAGAAGCATTTCTATC
>CAZKSK010000183.1:3649-5195 GCA_964555225.1 uncultured Bacteroides sp. | reverse complement strand
GGACTCAAAGTCCTTTAATGGCTCGTTGCATGAAAAATGAGAAAGACGGATATCCTGTATTTTTCGGTTCAATGATTACGGAGGGTATTGTAGCATTGATTTGGGCCGCTGTTTCTTCTTATCTTTTTTTTGACGGAGGGATTGCAAATGATGCTAATCTTAAGTTACAGGCTCCTCAGGTTGTAAATCTGATTTCGAGAAAGTGGTTGGGTGCTTTAGGTGGAATATTAGCTATATTGGGAGTCGTAGCAGCTCCTATTACTTCAGGTGATACAGCATTTCGCTCTGCACGTTTGATTATAGCGGATTTTATTCATCTGTCACAGCATAAGATTTCTAATCGTTTTTATATTGCAGTTCCGTTATTTTTGGTGGCTATCATTTTACTTTATTATAACATAAGTGATAAGAATGGTTTTAATATCGTTTGGAGATATTTCGGGTGGGCTAATCAATCTTTGGCAACCTTTACTCTTTGGGCAGTAACGGTTTATTTGGTCATTAAGAGGAAAAATTATTTTGTGGGATTGATTCCTTCTTTATTTATGACATGTGTTTGTTCTACATATCTTTGTATAGCTCATGAAGGTTTCTCGTTGTCTCCTGCGACTTCTTATACTATAGGTGGATTATGTACTTTCGTAGCAATTGTCTGGTTCTTTGTTTGGAAAAATAAATACTCAACTTATGCAAAAACACTTTAAAAAATCTGTTTGGCTTCCGTTCATATTATTTATTTATATTACTGCTATGGCTTTTTATTTTTTGCCTAGAAATCAAGAAATGGGGCTGATAGAGAAATTTGTAACTTTGGGAGTTTCTTATATTATTGTTATATTATTGTGGTTGGTACTTCGTACAAAGGAACGGATCGCCCAAAGAAGAATAGATGATATAGAAAAAACAGAGAATAATTAATTGTTAATTTATAATTGTTAATTATATGAAAAAAATTATTTTAGGCTTTTTTATGTTGTTGTGCACAACAATGTCTTATGCACAATTTGAACAGAATACATATTATGTAAATGCTTCTCTTTCCAAAATGAACTTGTCATATAGTGGTTCTGAAAGGTTAAATTTTGCAGTTGACCTCATCGGTGGAAAGTTTTTGACAGACAATGTTGCTGTTTTGGGAACTTTTGGTTATGATAGTTGGTATGGTGGTGACGATAAGTCTATTACTTTAGTAGCTGGAGGTCGTTATTATATTCAACAGAATGGTGTTTTTTTAGGTCTGGGTATAAAATTTGTGCATACTAATATCGATTATAATGATGTTATGCCGACAGCAGAAGTAGGATATGCTTTTTTTATGAGTAAGACATTTACTCTTGAACCTTCCGTTTATTATAATCAAAGTTTTCAAAACCATAAAGATTATAGTAAAATAGGATTTCGAATAGGGGTTGGTCTCTATTTCTAGTTTTATCCGTAAATATTACAATCATCAGAATGTTTATATATAAATCTGATAAGATTTTCACAGGTAGTAGTACTTGGAGAATAAGTTTGTATTTTATAATTTATAAGTGCTTAAATCTTA
>CAZKSK010000183.1:0-3549 GCA_964555225.1 uncultured Bacteroides sp. | reverse complement strand
AGTAGTACTTGGAGAATAAGTTTGTATTTTATAATTTATAAGTGCTTAAATCTTAATTAAATTCTTGTCTTTAATGGTCTTCCATTTTTTAATCAAATATTTTTTATATATTTTAGCTTCTAATAAACTTTTTTGTCTCTGATTCGCATTTCTGATAAAAGGATAATGAAAATAAGAATTTACTTTTTTATCTATTTGCAGTAAGTCTGAGACATATTCTAAAAAGCTTCTTATATTTGTTAATAGATTAATGCCATTCCTTATTAAAATACATCAAGTTTTATGTTTACTATCTTACTTAAATAAGTTCAATGAAATCTCTTTTTCAATGTATCTTCGATTTTTCAAAAATGAATAATTCCTTTGCATTATGCAGATATAGGCCTTGTATATTTGTTTCTTATCAAATCAGAGTAATATATCTCACTTTTTATTAATATTTTATTTTTTTGTAAAAAAATATTCATTATACTTTTTTTAGAACTATTCAAGTTTTATATAGGGTTTAGTCTATGAAAATAAATCTAATATTTTAAGATACAATGAAATAAGTTAATCGAATGATTCTTTTTAAAGTAATTCTTAAATAATTATTATTGTATTTTTTTGTTTTACTTGTGAAATTTTTACTAATTATTTCTTATTTTAATAAAACTTTCTTTGTGGTTATAAAAAAATGTATTTTGTTTGCAAGATGAATTAAAAAATATTGATCAATAATCAAATTTATGTAAATATATTATTTTTAATGTCAAAAAGATATTATGAGTATTAAACGGATTCTTATTTCTTTGTTGCCAATTTTAACTCTTATTGCATTGCTATTTATTACAATTAGAATATTCGGTAATGAAGCGCTAAATGGAGGTAGTCAAGTATCATTATTAATTTCAACTGGAGTATGTTGTTTTATTTCAATATTTATTTTCAGAAAGCCATGGAAAATATTGGAAGGTGCAATATGCGAAAATATTGGAAATATAGGGAATGCTATTATAATATTGTTACTTATTGGAGCTATTTCAGGAACATGGATGTTAAGTGGTATCGTACCCTTATTTATCTATTATGGAGTACAAATTATTAATCCTCACTTTTTTTTAGTATCAACTTGTATTATTTGCTGTCTCGTTTCTGTTATGACGGGAAGTTCGTGGACTACTGTGGCTACAATAGGTATTGCTCTTATGGGAATTGGTAAAGCACAAGATTTTAATGTTGGGTGGACTGCAGGTGCGATTATTTCAGGAGCATATTTTGGAGATAAAATATCTCCACTTTCTGATACTACTGTTTTAGCTTCATCAATATCAGGAACTCCATTATTTACTCATATTAAATATATGATGTATACAACGGTACCGTCTCTTACTATTTCATTAATTATTTTTACTTTAGCAGGGTTTTCACATGAAGCAATCAATTCTAATCAAGTATGTATATATACGGAAACTTTAGGAAATAAGTTTAATTTGTCTTATTGGCTTTTAATTGTTCCTATTCTTACTGGAATAATGATAGCGAAGAAAAAACCTGCTATTATTGTTTTATTTTTATCAGCTTTATTAGCGGGCATTGC
The DNA here is from genome assembly GCA_964555225.1 of uncultured Bacteroides sp. Taxonomy (GTDB): domain Bacteria; phylum Bacteroidota; class Bacteroidia; order Bacteroidales; family Bacteroidaceae; genus Phocaeicola_A. Next base: position 1,970 of record CAZKSK010000183.1, on the reverse strand, counting down.
TGCTTTAATTTTTCAAACTAATATATTAGTTGAAATAGCTGGTGAACAAACTATAAATGCACATTCTTTATTTAAAGGTTTTTTGGTGAGTCTTTACGGAAGTACAAAACTTAATACAGGTATTCCTGAAATTAATGAGTTGATTGCGACAAAGGGAATGCAAGGAATGCTTTCAACCGTTTGGTTAATACTTTGTGCCATGTGTTTTGGTGGATGTATGACAGCTAGTGGTATGCTAAAGAATATAACGTTAGTGTTGGTGAAGTTAACAAAAAGAAGAGTCGGATTGGTAGGTTCTACCGTTATATCTGGTATATTTTTTAATTGTACCGCTTCTGACCAATATTTATCAATTATTTTAACTGCCAATATATTTAAAAATTTATATCAAAAAGAAGGTTATGAAAATAGATTGTTAAGTCGTTCAATAGAAGATTCCTCTACTGCCGTATCGCCATTAGTTCCATGGAGTACATGTGGAATGACACAATCTACAATATTAAACGTTCCTACTTGGATTTATTTTCCATATTGTTTTTTTAATATTTTAAGTCCCATAATGAGTGTAGTTGTTGCTATAACGGGATATAAAATATATAGGTCGACAAAATCGCGGTTTTAGATATTATATTTTAAGTTATTTGTTGTAGTTTATAAGTGAAGGTTATATGAAAAAAAGGGTATTATTATTTTTTATGGCATGTTTAATGATTTCAAATGTTATTCATGCTCAAACTATGAATGTTTTTGGTGCTGTAATAAGTGGTGATGATAAAGAACCAATTATTGGAGCTTCAGTTCTTGTAAAAGGTACTAGTTTAGGTACAATTACAGACATGTACGGTAAATTTAAGATTTCTAATGTTCCTTTATCGGCAAAAAAACTTATTGTGTCATTTATTGGAATGACTTCCCAAGAGGTTAACATTTCAAATTCTTCTATGACCATTGTCCTTAAACCGGACAATATTTTATTAAATGAAGTTATAGTTACAGGGTATGGAGTTACTCGTAAAGCTGCTTTTACAGGTTCAGCTCAGGTTGTGAATAAAGAGGTAGTATCTCAAAAAACTGATGCGAATTTTTTAAAATCGTTACAAGGAAGTGTTGCTGGTTTTCAAATAATGAATGCAAGTGGGCAACCAGGGGCCTTTGCATCGACAACAATTAGAGGGACAAGTTCATTAAATTCAGGGACAGAACCATTATATGTTATAGATGGAGTGCCAATGTATACTGGTAATTTAACAAGTTCAGATAACTCAACGGGAATTAACCCGTTGACCAATATTAACTCCAATGATATAGAGAGTATTACGGTTTTGAAAGATGCGACGGCAACATCAATATACGGTGCTCGTGCAGCTAATGGAGTTATAGTAATTACTACAAAGAGAGGAAAGAAAGGAAAGGCCCAGGTAAATTTAGATGCTAGATTCGGTTGTACTTTTCTCGGGCATATGAATCCTGATTATAAAATGGTTGGTTTAGATGATTTTAAAAGTATTTGGACAGAAGGTATTCAAAACGGGTATGCAGCAGGTAATATTACTTCGTCAAATTTAGCTGCTGTCAATATGACTGGAGCGGATCTTAGTGACGCGGCTAATGCTGCAGAGTTCGGTCGTAGATGGGGCGTTAAATATTTTAATTCAGATTGGGATACGGCTCAGGATATAAATTGGTTGAATGAGGCTTTGAAAAGTAGTATGGTGCAAGATTATAATTTAAGTGTTCAGGGAGGTAATGATAAAGTTTCTTGTTATGCTAGTTTGGGCTATTATGAAAATGGAGGCATTGTGATAGGTTCTGGAATTAAAAAATATTCGGGTAGTTTGACTGTTGATGCTAAAAGTGAAAAGTTAGGTTATGGCGCATCTATTAATATTTCACTTTCAGATGTTGATCAAATTCCAATAAATAGTTCATATACTAATCCTATTGTGTTGGCATATGATACACGGCCTTTT
>CAZKSK010000182.1:0-5218 GCA_964555225.1 uncultured Bacteroides sp. | reverse complement strand
ATTAGTAACTTTGCAGCCCAAAATGTATAATTTGGACTTTAATATAGATATTTATAAAACAATAATATAATAATTTAAAAAATCAAACAAAATGCCTACTATTCAACAGTTAGTAAGAAAAGGCAGAGAGGCTTTGGTTGATAAGAGTAAATCTCCGGCATTGGATTCATGTCCTCAAAGACGTGGCGTGTGCGTGAGAGTTTACACTACAACTCCTAAGAAGCCTAATTCTGCAATGCGAAAAGTCGCCCGTGTTCGTCTGACTAATTCCAAGGAAGTCAACTCATACATTCCTGGAGAAGGTCATAACTTGCAAGAGCACTCTATCGTTTTGGTTCGTGGCGGTCGAGTAAAAGATTTGCCAGGAGTTCGTTATCATATCGTTCGCGGTACTTTAGATACTGCGGGTGTAGCAAACCGTACGCAACGTCGGTCTAAATATGGAGCAAAGCGTCCTAAGGCAGGAGCTGCGAAAAAGTAAAGTCAATTAAAAGAATTTTATTAATTTAGTTTTGGTTTGTTAAGCTAGAAAAGGTTGAGTAAATGTCTTGGAGGAGATATTGAAGAAAACAAAGATGCAGCCCAAACAAAACAGTTATTTTCGAAAAAATGAGAAAAGCAAAACCAAAAAAACGTGTGATCCTTCCGGATCCCGTGTTTAATGATCAAAAGGTCTCCAAATTTGTAAACCATCTGATGTATGATGGTAAAAAGAATACATCTTACGAAATTTTCTACAATGCATTGGATGTAGTAAAGAACAAAATGACCAACGAGGAAAAAACTCCGTTGGAAGTATGGAAACAAGCTTTGGATAACATTACTCCTCAAGTAGAGGTTAAATCTCGCCGAATCGGTGGTGCGACATTTCAGGTTCCTACAGAAATCCGTCCGGATCGTAAAGAGTCAATTTCAATGAAAAATATGATAGCTTTCGCACGTAAACGCGGAGGAAAATCTATGGCTGAAAAATTGGCTGCTGAAATTATGGATGCATTTAATGAACAAGGTGGAGCATTCAAACGCAAAGAGGATATGCATCGTATGGCTGAAGCTAACCGTGCATTTGCTCATTTTAGATTCTAAATCAATATTAATATAAGGGTAATATAGAATGGCAAAACAGGATTTACATTTGACTCGTAATATTGGTATCATGGCGCATATTGATGCCGGTAAGACGACAACATCTGAGCGTATATTGTACTATACAGGTTTAACTCATAAGATTGGCGAAGTTCATGATGGAGCTGCCACTATGGATTGGATGGTACAGGAGCAGGAACGTGGTATTACTATTACATCTGCTGCTACTACTACGCATTGGAATTGGCATAACAATACTTATAAGATTAATTTGATTGATACTCCGGGACACGTAGATTTTACCGCTGAAGTAGAACGTTCTTTGCGTGTTCTTGATGGTGCTATTGCTACATATTGTGCAGTAGGAGGTGTTGAACCTCAGTCTGAAACAGTTTGGCGTCAAGCAGATAAATATAATGTTCCTCGTATCGGATATGTGAATAAAATGGACCGTTCCGGAGCAGATTTTTATGAAGTACTTCGTCAGATGAAAGATGTGCTGGGAGCGAACCCTTGTGCAATTGTAATTCCTATCGGTGTTGAGGAAACATTTAAAGGCGTTGTTGATTTGATTCGTATGAAAGCGATTTATTGGCATGACGAGACAATGGGAGCTGATTATGAAGTGGATGATATTCCTGCAGATTTAGCTGATGAAGCTGAAGAGTGGAGAAATAAGATGTTGGAGAAAGCTGCAGAATTTGATGATACAGTTATGGAGAAGTTCTTTGATGATCCTTCTACTATTACAGAAGAAGAAATTCTTAATGCAATTCGTATCGGTACATTGAAAATGGAATTGGTTCCTATGCTGTGCGGTTCTTCTTTTAAAAATAAAGGTGTTCAAACGTTGCTTGATTATACTTGTGCTTTTTTGCCTTCACCGGTAGATACTCCTAATGTAATCGGTAAAAATCCTGTAACAGGAGAAGAAGAAGATAGAAAACCATCGGAAGAAGATAAAACTTCTGCTTTGGCTTTCAAGATAGCAACCGATCCTTATGTAGGACGTTTAACATTTTTCCGTGTTTATTCTGGAAAAATTGATGCCGGTTCATATATTTATAATACTCGTTCCGGAAAGAAGGAGCGTGTATCACGTTTGTTCCAGATGTTCTCTAATAAACAGAATCCGGTAGATTGTATCAGTGCAGGTGATATAGGTGCTGGTGTGGGTTTCAAAGATATTCGTACCGGTGATACTCTTTGTGATGAAGATTCACCAATTGTATTGGAAAGTATGGATTTCCCGGAACCGGTTATTGGTATAGCCGTAGAGCCTAAGACTCAAAAGGATTTAGACAAACTTTCTGTAGGTTTGGCTAAGTTGGCAGAAGAAGATCCTACATTTACCGTAAAAAGTGATGAACAAACAGGTCAGACGATTATATCAGGTATGGGAGAACTCCATTTGGATATTATTCTTGATCGTTTGAGAAGAGAATTTAAGGTTGAATGTAATCAGGGTCGTCCTCAGGTTAACTATAAAGAAGCTATTACAAAAACAGTTAATCTTCGCGAACTTTACAAGAAGCAATCTGGTGGTCGCGGTAAATTTGCAGACATTATTGTAAATGTCGGTCCGGTTGATGCTGATTTTACTCAAGGAGGTTTACAGTTTATTGATGAAGTAAAAGGTGGTAATATTCCTAAAGAATTTATACCTTCTGTTCAGAAAGGTTTCCAGACAGCTATGAAGAATGGTGTTTTAGCAGGATTCCCTCTTGATTCTTTAAAGGTAACTTTGATTGATGGATCTTTCCACCCTGTTGATTCCGATCAGCTATCATTTGAGATCTGTGCTATTCAGGCATATAAGAATGCATGTGTTAAAGCAGGACCCGTATTAATGGAGCCTATCATGAAACTGGAAGTAGTGACTCCGGAAGAAAATATGGGTGATGTGATCGGAGACTTGAATAAGCGTCGTGGTCAAGTTGAGGGAATGGAAACGAGTCGTTCGGGTGCACGTATTGTTAAGGCTATGGTACCATTGGCAGAAATGTTTGGTTATGTAACAGCTTTGCGTACGATTACTTCCGGTCGTGCTACATCATCAATGACTTATGATCATCATGCACAAGTTTCAAGTTCGATTGCAAAATCTGTGCTTGAAGAGGTAAAAGGTCGAGTTGATTTAGTATAAAATTTTGAAAGTATCCTGTTAGCGAATGACTCTTAACAGGGTACTTTAAATATATATTTATTAATTAAATACTTATATGAGTCAGAAAATTAGAATTAAATTAAAATCTTACGATCACAATTTGGTTGACAAATCAGCTGAAAAGATTGTAAAAACAGTAAAGACTACAGGAGCTATCGTGAGTGGTCCTATTCCATTGCCAACTCATCGTAGAATCTTTACAGTGAACCGTTCAACTTTTGTTAATAAGAAATCTCGTGAACAATTCGAACTTTCTTCTTACAAAAGATTGATTGATATCTACAGTTCTACTGCAAAAACTGTAGATGCTCTGATGAAGCTTGAATTACCAAGCGGAGTTGAGGTTGAAATAAAAGTATAGTTTATTAATTAAAAATTAACTGAAATGCCAGGATTATTAGGAAAGAAAATCGGAATGACATCCGTATTCAGTGCCGATGGTAAAAATGTACCATGCACTGTTATCGAAGCAGGTCCTTGTGTAGTTACTCAGGTTAAAAGTGTTGAAAAGGATGGTTATGCTGCTATTCAGCTTGGTTTCCAAGACAAAAAAGAGAAGCATACTACAAAACCATTGATGGGACATTTTAAGAAAGCCGGGGTTACTCCAAAGAGACACTTGGCCGAGTTCAAAGATTTTGAAACCGAATTTAATTTGGGTGATTCTATCACAGTTGAATTATTTAACGATGTTTTATTCGTTGATGTGGTCGGAACATCTAAAGGACATGGTTTCCAGGGAGTAGTAAAAAGACACGGATTTGGCGGTGTTGGTCAGATAACACATGGTCAGCATAACCGTGCTCGTAAGCCGGGTTCTATCGGTGCATGTTCTTATCCAGCAAAAGTCTTTAAGGGTATGCGAATGGGTGGCCAAATGGGAGGCAATCGTGTGACAACACACAATTTGCAAGTATTAAAGGTGATTCCGGATCATAATCTTCTTCTTTTGAAGGGTTCTGTACCGGGTTACAAAGGTTCAATCGTATTAATAGAGAAATAATGGAACTTAACGTATATGACATTAATGGTCAGGAGACCGGAAGAAAGATAACGTTAAACGAATCTATCTTCGGAATTGAGCCCAACGATCACGCTATTTACTTGGATGTTAAACAGTTTATGGCTAATCAACGTCAGGGTACTCATAAATCTAAGGAAAGAAGTGAGATAAGTGGTTCTACTCGAAAACTTGGTCGTCAAAAAGGTGGAGGTGGTGCACGTAGAGGTGACATTAATTCACCGTTGTTAGTAGGTGGAGCACGAGTATTTGGTCCGAAACCGCGTGACTATGGATTCAAATTGAATAAAAAAGTCAAAGTGCTAGCTCGTAAATCAGCTTTGTCTTATAAGGCACAAGAAGAAGCGATCGTTATCATTGAAGATTTCAATTTTGAGGCTCCTAAGACTAAAGAATTCGTGGAAATGACAAAAAAGCTTAAAGTTTCTGATAGAAAGTTACTTTTAATTTTGCCAGAAGCTAATAAAAATGTATATTTGTCGGCTCGTAACGTACAGCGTGCGGAATTAGTAATAGCCTCAGCTCTTAATACTTACAAAGTTATGGCTGCTGACAAGCTTGTGATTACAGAAAGCTCGCTCAAAGCTATTGATAACGTGTTAGTAAAATAAGGAGGCTTAGATAATGGGAATTATTATTAAACCGTTAGTAACTGAAAAAATGAATGCAATATCCGAAAAGTTAAATCATTTCGGATTTATTGTGTCTCCAGATGCTAACAAATTAGAAATTAAGAAAGAAATAGAAGCTACGTATAATGTAACTGTTGTAGCTGTAAATACAGCTCGATATTCAGGTAAAAATAAAAGTCGTTATACAAAAGCGGGAATTTTAAGAGGACGTACTAATGCATACAAGAAAGCTTTCGTTACTCTTAAAAAAGGAGATACTATTGATTTTTATAGCAATATTTGATAAAAGATGGCAGTACGTAAATTTATGCC
>CAZKSK010000181.1:333-5219 GCA_964555225.1 uncultured Bacteroides sp. | reverse complement strand
TATTATCAGTAAAGAGTATGTATATAAGGGATTGGATTATATAATGGGATGCCATCCGTATTCTAATCTTTCGTTTGTAGCCAGTGTCGGGACTAAATCAAAGAAAATTACTTATGGGAATAATCGTGCCGATTTTACTTTTATTGCCGGAGGAGTAGTGCCGGGTGTTATGTTGTTGAAACCGGATTTCCTGGAGAATAAAGATGACTGGCCATTCTTCTGGGGGGAAAATGAATGTGTCATTACTCCGGGAGCCTCATTTATTTTCTTGGGAAATGCCGTGGAAGAAATGTCCGAAAGAACTCAAAAAACAATAAAGTGATTTACAATTAAAAATGTCAGATTCCTAATTTTGTCAGAAAGAATCCTTCAGTCTGTTGGCAGAAGGATTTTTTTTGTTTAAATTCGCCCTGTTGTAAAAAAATAGTGATATGAAAAAAGTTTATATTATTCTTGCAGAAGGTTTTGAAACAATAGAGGCCTTGACTCCCGTTGATGTTATGAAACGTTGTGGAATTGAAGTTGTTACTATTTCCATTTCGGGTTCGATGATTGTTAAATCATCTCATGGAGTGGTTGTTGAAGCTGATGACGTATTAGGAAATAAACGGTTGGAAGATGGTGATGTATTGATTCTTCCGGGAGGATATCCAGGATATGCCAATCTTTGTAATTCAAAACGGGTCGGTGCCATTGCCAAGGATTATTATGAAAATGGAAAAATTCTGGCTGCTATTTGTGGAGCTCCTACGGTTTTGGCTTTGAATGAGATTGCCAAGGGTAAAAGGATCACATGCCATCATAGTGTAAAGGATAAAATGGGTGATTATGAATATACCGGCGAAGATGTTGTTGAAGATGGTAATCTTATTACGGGAATAGGAGCAGGACGTTCGCTTGACTTTTCTCTTTATATTGCGTCATTATTGACAGATGCATCGACTATAGATAAAGTGAAACAAGGATTGGAAATTGCTTAAATCTACTTATACTATGAAAAACAAATTTTTTTTCTTAATTACATTATTTTTTTGTTGTATTACCATCGTTTCGGCTAAGAGAAAGCCGATACAAATATATCAAGACCCTTCGAAATCCGTTGAAGATAGAATCGCGGACTTGTTGGGTAAAATGACTCTAGAAGAGAAAATATATCAGTTGAATCAATATACCGCCGGTGTGAATGATAATAAGAATAACATAGGTGATGTGGTAAAGAATATTCCGGCTGAAATAGGTTCTCTTATTTATGGGGATGAAGATGCGATATTGCGCAATCAGTTGCAACACAAAGCAATGGAACAATCACGTTTGGGAATACCTATTCTTTTTGGTCATGATGTTATTCATGGTTTCCGTACGATATATCCGATACCTTTGGCAATTTCCTGTTCATGGAATCCAGACTTGGCTTCGCAAGCTTGCAGTATGGCTGCCGTAGAAGCAAGGAAATCAGGCGTTGACTGGACTTTTTCTCCGATGATCGATATCGCCAGAGATGCCCGTTGGGGACGTATCGCAGAGGGCTATGGAGAAGATCCTTATACGGCTTCAGTCTTTGCGGCGGCAGCGGTAAAAGGTTATCAGGGCAATGACTTATCAAACACGAAGAGTATAGCTGCCTGTTTGAAACATTTTGTGGGGTATGGTGCATCTGAGGCAGGACGTGATTATGTATATACGGAAATTTCACGTCAATCATTATGGGATACTTATTTGCCACCGTATGAAGCCGGAATAAAGGCCGGGGCTGCTACCGTGATGAGTGCGTTCAATTGTATCAGCGGAATTCCGGCATCTTCTAATCCTTATACAATGATAGAAGTGTTGAAGAAACGTTGGGGGCATGATGGTTTTGTAGTATCCGATTGGGGTGCTGTATCTCAACTCATGAATCAAGGTGTAGCTGCTACGGAAAAGGAGGCTACCTATAAAGCCTTTACTTCAGGCGTGGAGATGGATATGACGGATAATTTCTATGGTGAATATCTGAAAGGACTGGTAGAAGAAGGAAAAATAAGTCAGGCTCAAATAGATGATGCTGTAAAAAGAGTACTTCGCATCAAATTTCGTTTGGGCTTGTTTGATCATCCATATACTGTATCAGGACCTGAAAAAGAAAGACTATTACAACCGGCCAGTTTGATTGTAGCTCAAAAAATGGCGGAAGAGTCTATTGTCCTTCTTAAAAATGATAATTCCGTTTTACCTTTATCTTCCAATACAAGAATTGCGGTAATAGGTCCGCTTGCAAAAGATCAGGCTGATTTGTTGGGCTCTTGGCATGCTCATGGTCATGCAGATGACGTGATAGATATTTATGATGGTTTGAAAAACGTGTTTTCGGAAAACCAATTATTGTATGCCCAGGGTTGTGCAATTGAGGGGGAGGATTTTTCTCATTTCGATGAAGCGGTAGATGTTGCAAAGAAGTCGGATGTCATACTACTTTGTTTGGGTGAAAAAGCTTCATGGAGTGGCGAAAATGCGTCACGTGCATCTATTTCATTACCGGCCGTCCAGGAAAAATTATTGAATGAATTATCAAAAACAGGAAAACCGATCGTTTTAGTTTTGAGCAATGGACGTCCTCTTGATTTATCACGTATGGCTCCTTCTTGCAAGGCCATTCTCGAGTTATGGCAACCCGGGATCATGGGAGGAAAAGCCCTTTCGAATGTCCTTTCGGGCGCCGTCAATCCTTCCGGCAAGCTATCGGTAACATTTCCATACAATATCGGGCAGATTCCTATTTATTATAATCGTCGTAATCCAGCTCGTAAACCTACTCAAGGTTTTTATCAGGACATGACGGTTGAACCTCTTTATAAATTTGGTTACGGCTTAAGCTATACCAAATTTGAATATGGTGATATTGTAGCATCTTCCATAAAAATAAAACCTACCGATAATTTGATATTGAAAGTAGATGTTCGGAATACAGGGGATAGAGACGGAGCGGAAGTTGCTCAGTGGTTCGTTTCGGCTCAGAGTTGTTCGATTGCCCGTCCTATGAAAGAATTGAAATATTTCACTAAAAGAGAAATTAAAAGAGGAGAGACAACAACTTTCGAATGGAAGATTAATCCTTTGCGTGATTTGGGCTTTGTAAATGATGATGGACAATATTTTTTAGATCCCGGCATTTATACGATTAGCATCGGGAATAAGAATATAAAGATTGAAGTTACCGAATGAAAAAAGACATGATCAAGTTTCTATACTTGATCATGTCTTTTTTTATATGTTATTTATCTTTTAATAACTATCGACTAAAGAAATGATTTTTAATTGGTTTTCGAAATCCTTTTGTGATAAGGAAGTTCTTACAAATACTGTTTTTGATTTTCCTGGTAACAAATCAAAATAATTATCGCCGAAGAAGTTATCAATGCCATGAATAGACATAAATACACCACGGGCGAATTTATTTGATTCCAATGTTACATTAAAACCATTTTTAGCAGCCGTGATTTGTTTGGCAATATTGACTTTCTCGTAATTCATGTCCTTTTGTTTTACAGCAAAACCGATGTTGTCGTAAGTCTTTTTTGTTGTTACAAAGGTCGTATAAATAATAATGTTTCCCTTGTTTTCATTTTTAATAAGTTCTGATAAAGGTCTATCAAAAATCAAGGCAGATGTATTTGCTTTGGCCTTGAGAGTTTTCTTTTGTTCATAGAGCACTTTATCGTCAAGTGTCATTGCTTTAATTTGAAATACACCTTTTACGGATGTCAAGTTGTCGGAAACCAATGTTACCGTGACGGAATCATTCTTTATATAGGGTGAGACCAGAATTTGGTCGTAAGCTTTTTTTGCAAAGTACTGAACAGCTTTCCAACGACCGTAATAATCACGGCTTGACCATGACGCTACAGGCCAGCAGTCATTGATTTGCCAAAATAGAGTACCCATACAGTATGGCATATCTCTATGGTGAGCCTCCATTGCTATTTTAATGGCATCACCTTGAAGTATCATTCCTACATATAGAAAATGCTCAAAGTCTTTCGGCTTTTTAAATTCCTGAAGCATATATTGATTAATCATTCTGTTTGCAAAGGAACCGGCTCTTTGATGTGACATCATAACTTCAGAGTAGATATTATGATCACGTTCTTCCGGAGCATATATTTTTACAGATTCATATTCAGGGAAGGACTGGAATCCGTATTCGGTGAAAAATCGACTTCTCACTACGTTATAATTACCGATAGGTTCATGATTTCCATGCCATACGCCCCAATAATGGGAGTCTCCGTTTTTTCCATCGGATGCTGTATCATTAAAGGCAAAGGGAGAAGAGGGACGATAAGAAATTCCTCCACCGTATTCTTTTACGACAGCAGGGAGAACTTCAAAGTATTGTTTCTGAAATTGTGTCCAAATCGTGTCGGCTATTTGCTGTCCCTGTTTTTCGTATTCCTGTTTCCATCCCCAGCCGAACCATGCATCCTGATTCTCATTATTTCCGCACCATACGGCCATACATGGGTGATTGCGCAGACGTTTTACGTTATCTATAGCTTCTTTCTTCACATTTGCTAGGAATTCATCATTGGCAGGATAAAGTGAACAGGCAAACATAAAATCCTGCCAAATCAGGATACCATATTTGTCACAAAGATTATAGAAATTGTCATCTTCATAAATACCTCCTCCCCAGACACGAAGCATATTCATATTCGAATTGGCAGCGTCTTGAATCGTCTTTTCATAAATTTGATAAGTTATTCTCGGGAGAAAATTATCGCAAGGGACATAGTCTGCACCTTTCATGAATACGGGAACACCATTCAATTCAAAATAGAGTGAAGTTCCGTATTTGTCTTTCTGCGTAATCATTTTCAGAGAACGAATACCTATTTTTTCGGTTTTACAAT
>CAZKSK010000181.1:0-323 GCA_964555225.1 uncultured Bacteroides sp. | reverse complement strand
ACGGAAGTTTTGAAATCATACAAATAAGGTTCTCCTAATCCGTTAGTCCACCATAAATGTGGTTTCTTTATTGTATAATCTATAGGAATGGAGTTAAGGCCTTTTATCAGATTGACTGTTTTGGATGCAATATTTTTGCCGTTAGCCGTAATTAGAATATTAGCGTTCTTTACTATTTGGTCAGATAAAACTTCTACAATGGATTGCAATTCAGCTTTGCTTTTTGTAACTTGTTTTTGAATGAGTTGCATATCATTAATCTTGGCTTCATTCCATCCTATAAGATAAATTGGACGCCAAATCCCGGAGGTAACTAAACGGGG
>CAZKSK010000180.1:0-5281 GCA_964555225.1 uncultured Bacteroides sp. | reverse complement strand
AAGGAAGTTTGGGTGAGTGGCTGAAACCACCAGTTTGCTAAACTGACGTACGGGTTTCCGTACCGGGGGTTCGAATCCCCCAGCTTCCGCTCTATTTAGCCGGCGGGTTCGTCTAGAGGCTAGGACGCGTGCCTCTCACGCATGTAACACGAGTTCGATTCTCGTACCCGCTACAGAAAATGATTGATCGAGGGGCATGAACCTTTCGATCATTTTTATTTTTGTACTATGATTTCCGAACAATATGATTTTCGAACAAAGAGTACATCAGTTCATCTTGTCCAATAACATGTTTCAGTCATCCGACAAGATATTAGTAGCCCTAAGCGGTGGCTCAGATTCAGTTGCATTACTTTTAACATTACTTCATCTGGGATATACCTGCGAAGCCGTTCATTGTAATTTCCATTTACGCGGAGAAGAATCCATGCGCGATGAAGACTTTTCTTGCCATTTGTGCCAACATCTTCATGTTCCTTTTCACAGAACAGATCTTTATTCAGTTGATTATGCTCAGGAGCATCATGTTTCCATAGAAATGGCAGCTCGTGAACAACGATATACCTACTTCGAAACGTTACGTCAAAAGACAAAGGCTACAGTCATAGCAATAGCGCACCATCGTGATGACAGTGTAGAAACTCTCCTAATCAATCTGATACGTGGAACAGGAATCAATGGACTTAGAGGAATTCGCCCCGTCAACGGATATATTGTTCGACCATTACTCTGTATCAGCCGCAAAGAGATCCTATCCTATCTGGAAACTCAAAATCAGAATTATGTAACAGACAGCACTAATCTGGAAGACGAATTCACTCGTAACAAGATTCGTTTGAACTTGCTTCCTTTACTTAGAGCAATTAATCCGTCCGTCTCGGAAAGTATATTCGAAACAGCTAACCGATTGAACGAAGTTGCCGATATTTATGAAAAAGTAATTGAAAGCGGGAAAAAACGTGTATGTAAGCAACAATCCGTATATATCAGGGAGCTAATGAATGAACCGGCACCCCAAAGCCTCTTATTCGAGATTCTACATCCATTGGGATTCAATTCCAAACAAATAAAAGTCATTTTCGAAAATTTGGAAAAGCAATCGGGTCAACGTTACTACAGCGAACAATGGGAAGTATTAAAGGATAGAGAGACGTTGATTTTGACCCGAAGAAATTCAAATAATCCATCCGAATCAGTTCAAAAAGAAATCTTCATCAAGAACGGTACGGTCGATTTTGATGGAATCCAATTAAAAATATCCATCATACCTTATGCCACAGATGTTGTTATATCAAAAGACAAACGATTTGCATCTCTGGATCTGGATAAAATAAAGCAACCACTATTCATACGAAAAGTGAAATCAGGAGACTGCTTCGTTCCCTTTGGCATGAAAGGGAAAAAACTATTAAGTGACTTTATGACCGATCTGAAATTTCCTCTTACTAAAAAGGAAAAACAAACTGTAGTTTGCTGTGGAAACGAGATTGCTTGGGTGACAGGTGAAAGGATTAGTGATCATTATCGCATAGATAACGCTACCCGCAAGATATTACAAATCAAAGTGATGTAATTTATGTTCGGCTAATATCAGATAATTATTTGATATGCGGCAAACAATCATTTGATATTAGGCAAACAATCATTCGCTATAGGGCAAACGTTGATGTGAAGACAAAGGCTGTCTGGGCATGACTCAGAACATAAGCCGCCGGAGTTCGATTCGTTTCCGAATAACCGATCTTCAGGGTTGCTATCATATCATCTTTACCGGATCCAAGCACCGGAATCAATAGCGGAACATGATTAAGAATCATGGGGCCTGTCATGGTTATCCGAAGTTGGCCGCTTTGCGGATGACGTGAAACAGCACACAAACGAGCGTCAGTAAGTAAAGACATCGTATTAGGAAAAATAGATGCTGTATGCGCATCGGCACCCACACCCAAAATAATGCAATCAAAATGCGGTAGTCCATTATAAACAGGCAAATTACTTGTTATAATCTGAGAATAGCGGAGCGCTTCCTTTTCAGGAAACTCCTCACCATGTATACGAAAGACATGTTCTTCTTTTATATTCATCGGCGTGAAAAACAATCTATCGGCATGACCGAAGTTACTATCGTCATCCGTGGGAAGGACACAACGCTCATCTACCCAAAAGAAACGAAATCGGTTCCAATCCATCTTTTCTTTATACTCTTCCGCCCAAAAAGCAAATAATTTTTTAGCAGTCTCACCACCGGAAAGAGCCAAATAGAAAGGTAAAGCCTCCTCCTTTTCATCATATATACTTTTCAGACGCTCGGTAACAGCCTGAAGAGCATTTAATTCATCAACATAATTCTCAAAAATCATAATTAAAGCCCATTTCTGTTACAATTACATATATAAAAGACAGGTATTTCCAAGCCCTTACTTTCTTTCGGTCCATTTTCTCCTGCATTATAGAAGAATAAATTTTGTTCTCCTTCTTCTTTCCAATGAGCAAGAATCGGATCAATGATTTGCCAACTGGCTTCCAATGCATCACTACGTGAATAAAGTGTGGAATCTCCCAACATAGCATCCAGCAGCAAACGTTCATAAGCCTCAGGTAATTTTTCCTGAGAAAGAGAATCATAACGAAAATTCATCCCTACCTGACGAACCGTAAATCCAGCTCCTGGTATCTTCAAACCGAATTTCAAAGTAATACTCTCATCCGGCTGAATACGAATGGTAAGTTTATTACATGAACTCCCGGAACACTGACCTGCAAATAATTGATGAGGAGTTGACTTAAAATTAATAACAATCTCAGAAGTTTTCTCCGGCAATTTTTTCCCCGTATAAATATAAAACGGGACACCGCTCCAACGCCAATTTTCAATGAACATTTTCAGAGCAACATAAGTTTCAGTATTAGATGTAGGAGAAACATTGGGTTCTTCACGATATCCATTATATTGACCACGTACAATATAGCGATCTATATCAGTCGTTGAATAAGCATGCAGAGAACGGAATACCTTTACTATTTCGTCACGAATAGGCTCCGGATCAAAAGAAGACGGAGATTCCATCGCTGTGAAAGCCATCAGTTGCATTAAATGATTCTGAATCATATCCCGTAAAGCTCCTGCTCCATCATAATATTTACCTCGGTTCTCTACACCCAAAGTCTCGGTTGCACTGATTTCTACAGAATCTATATAGTTACGATTCCAAAGCGGTTCAAAAATTCCATTCGAAAAACGCAAGACCAAAATATTCTGTACGGTTTCCTTTCCTAAATAATGATCAATACGATAGATCTCCTTCTCCTTGAATATACCCGATAAATGCTTGTTGAGAGACTGAGCTGTCTCCAGACTGGTACCAAATGGTTTTTCCACGATGATTCTGCGCCAACCATCTTCGGCTTCAGTTGAGTTCATTCCATTCTCCTGTAAGAATGTAGGAATTTTTTCATACATTAACGGAGGAGTTGCCAGATAAAAGATAATACGATCGGGCAATTGTTCCTGTTGCTGAATTGAATGAATCTTTTCCTTTAATTTTACATATTCCACAGATTGCGTAGAATCGAAAGATACATAAAACAGGCGATGAAGAAAAGTCTCAATTCGGGATGCGGCGACAGCATCATCCTTCAAATATTCTTTTATATGTGTCTCGGACTCTTTACGAAATTCATCATCGGAATAGACCGTTCGAGCAGCACCTAATATACATAAACGTTCGGGCAACAGATCCTTTACATGCAGCTCATAAAGAGCAGGTAACAGCTTTCTAGCTGTTAGATCGCCCGATGCTCCGAAGATTATGAGTAGTTGATTCTTAATTGTTTTCATCTTTATGCATTATAAGTTCCTGAAACTGTTTTTCCACCCTTTCCGGTCCAATTGGTATGAAAGAATTCACCCCTGGGACGGTCGGTACGTTCATAAGTATGCGCCCCGAAATAGTCACGCTGAGCTTGTATGAGATTTGCAGATGAGTGAAGTGTACGTAATCCGTCAAAATAAGTCAAGGCAGCACTCATAGCCGGTAATGCTATGCCACCGGTTAATCCATCTGCTACAACTTTACGCCAAGAAGCTAATGAATTCTGTATTTTTCCGATAAAGAAGTCATCGAACAATAAATTCTCCAATTGGGAATTCTTTTGATAGGCGTCTGTAATCTTTTGCAAAAAGACGGAACGAATAATACAGCCGTTACGCCAAATACGTGCTATCACTCCTAAATCGAGATTCCATCCGTAATGTTCAGAAGCTCGATGCAATAGAGAAAAACCTTGAGCATAAGATACTATTTTCGCAGCATACAAAGCTTGACGAACTTCTTCGACCGTAATATCGGAAGAAGGTTGCTCAATATCCGGATATATGGAAGACGCTTTTTTTCTATCGTCATGCAAAGAAGACAATGAACGTGCAAAGACAGCTTCTGTGATTAGCGTTAGCGGATCACTCTCATCCAAAGCAGCAACAGCACTCCATTTACCGGTCCCTTTTTGACCGGCAGTATCCAAAATATGATCAAGCAGTACATTACCATCTGCATCGTGATAACGTAATATATCAGCTGTGATCTTTACCAAAAAGCTATTCAGATCACCTTGATTCCATTCGTCAAAAACCTTTGACATACTTTCATTATCCATTTTCATCCGACGTTTCATGAAAGCATAAATCTCTGAAATCAACTGCATATCACCATATTCAATGCCATTATGTACTGTTTTGACAAAATGTCCGGCAGCACCACTGCCTATCCATTCACAGCAAGGTGTGCCATCATCCAGCTTAGCAGAAATATCCTGAAAAACATCTTTTACCAGAGGCCATGCTTTCTCGGAACCGCCCGGCATGATAGAAGGCCCGTGCAAAGCACCTTCTTCACCTCCCGAAATTCCGGTCCCGATAAAATAAAAACCCTTTTCCTCCAAATCCTTTACCCTACGTTCCGTATCATGGAAATCAGAATTACCTCCATCTATAATCACATCACCGGGAGACAAAAAGGGCAACAATTGTGAAATAAGTTCATCAACTGGAGAACCCGATTTTACCATCATCATAATCTTACGTGGAGTTTGTACAGATTGCACCAATTGTTCTATTGTATGTGTTCCGATAAAATTCTTACCTTTACCTCTACCATTCATAAAACGATCCACAACTCCTTCTTCACCCGGGGAAGTACGATTATACACAGCAACCGTATATCCTTTACTTTCCATATTTAATGCAAGGTTTTCACCCATAACGGCCAAACCTATCAATCCTATA
>CAZKSK010000179.1:2117-5283 GCA_964555225.1 uncultured Bacteroides sp. | reverse complement strand
CTCCAGATGCTGTGCCACTCCTACGATGCTTTTATGCGTCAGGTGTTCAATGTCCATTTCTCTCATCTTCCCTGCTATGCGCTTCCTGGAGCTGATGCTGATAGCACAGTCGAACCCAAGAAACAGTTTTCCCGTTTTCATCCGTAATGGAATAGGTACGAATTATGGTTTCCGGGCAACTCTTATTGTCCGAGACATCCTTTTCCCATACAAATGAGCCTTCATTCAAAACAGCTCCAATAATCTCCACGTTTCCTCCCCCTGCTACAAAATCTGCATATGTAGTAAACGCAGGCGGAACATCATCCGGGCAGGAAACCAGTGTATCGGGCGGACAACTCAAGTAGAAATTGGAGTTGGTATATAAATAAATAATATGATCGGCCCGCGTAATATTACCACAGGCATCTGCAATTTCATACCGGCGGGTAATTTTTTCGGGATTTTCATTTCCATCTGTTGTTTCTGACACCAACCTGAAGGAAGACTCATTGATTTCACATTCATCTGTTGCGTACCCTCCTGCATTTAAATATGCATTGTAACTGGCGAAAGGAGCAGGTGCCGAAGTTGCAGTAATAATTAACGGTTTCGGGCTAACCATTTCCGGAGGCGTGCGATCGTCAATTACGATTGTAAAGTCACATTCTACCGTATTTCCGCAGGAATCCTTAATACTGTAGGTTCTTTGGATTTTAATACAGAACACGGCATCACTCAAATAAATATCATCACCCACCCGCATAAATGTTGCCGTGTCGATACCACAGGTACTTGATGCATATCCACCGGCAGCAATAAAGTCTGAATAGCTTCCGAATCTTGATGATTCAATTTCATTACAGGATGCCAAAGCAATTTGCGGCGGACAGTTCAATTCGATATTTCCGGATTCTGAAACCACGTTTATCTCCAGTGTTTTTGAACATCCATACTCATCGGATACCGTAACTTCATAAAGTCCGGATACCAGATCGGTAAGATCTTTCGTGGTTGCACCGTTGCTCCAAAGGAAAGTGAACAAGCCGCTGCCTCCGGTTATTTCCAGTGAAATACTGCCGGTTGGTTCATTGTTTGGCCCGGCATTGGTGCGGGTTGCAGTAATGCTAAAGTCGTCGTACACGGTAAGGTCAAGCGTTACGATCGAGTCGCAACCGTACATGTTGATGGTTACATACTCATACGTTCCTGTTTCTGAATACTTGTTCCCATTCCAAAGAAGTGTATCTCCGGGACAAATGTACGCTGTTACTGTTTCCAGGGTAATCGGCCAGATTTCGAGTTCAATAGTGTCGGACACGGTACAATTATTTTCATCGGTAACGGTATAAATTAACTCGAAAGTTCCGGGGTCCGTACCATAAAATATTGGATTGGCAATATTACTAGCATCTAAATACAAAGTCCCGCTGCCGGTCCATTCATGTATATAATCTCCGGTACCACCTGTTGGACTTACATTAAGGTAAATATTGTTTTCTTCGCAAACACCTGTTTCGCTTGCATTAATTTCGGCAACCAGTTCATCCGGTTCGGTTAATATAAATGTGGTGTCGAATTTGCAACCGTTCATATCGGTAACTGTAACAGGATAACTACCCGCCGGTATATTGTTTAAAAAATTGGTGGTTTCACCCGATCCCCAAAGGAAATTGTAAGTTGCTACATCGGGTATTACATTCAATACGATGGAACCCGAGCCTCCGTAACAAAGAATTGAATCAATGTCATAGTAAACCCGGAAGTCCTGTTCTTCGTTTACGTATATGCTCAGGGTATCCATACATCCCAGAGAGTCGGTAACCACAACGGTGTAAAGCATATCGCCAATTAAATCGGTAATATCTTCTGTTGAAGCAATTATCGTGTTTTCATCACTCCACTGATAACGATAAGGATCGCCAACCCGATAAGGAGTACCACCGGTAACACTTAAATCAACAGAACCCAGAGATTGCCCCATACATTTGGCATCCACGCTGTCGGCAGTGAGCGCTAATGGTTCGGGTTCGGTTATGGTTACTGTATTTTGTGCCTTACAACTGTTTCCATCGATTATAGTAACGGTATAAGAACCTGCTGTTAAATCGTAAATTGACGGGCCCAGTTGTACCGGATTTGTATTCCATGAATAGATATAACTTGGGGTACCGCCCGACAGGGTCGCTCTCGCCATTCCATTGTTACCACCGAAACAGGTTACATTTTCTATGCGGTCAATTTCAGCAACGAGTGAATCAGGTTCGGTAAGCAAAACTGAATCTTTGGCCTCGCAACCGATATTATCAATAATCCTTAATATATATTTTCCGGCTGCTAATCCTGTTATATTTTCCTCAGAAGAAACAAATCCATCGGGGCCTGTCCACTCATAACGTATCGGAAGATTTCCACTCGTAATGAGGGGAACTATACTACCCGAGTTATCATGATAACAAAGCAAATGCGTAGGAAAGAAATCAATTTCAGGAATGCTGAGTTCTATTGTAATCGTATCTTTTGCAGGTTCACATGTTCCGTTAGCAGCCAACCCGTAAACCGTAATTATTAAATCGATATTCCCCCGATAAACATCTTCTTCGCCCGGAACATATTTTGGATTTATCAACGTATCGCCAATAATCACGCCGCTTCCATCGGTTGTCCATTCCACACGGGTAAAATATTCAGCGTGTGCATCGTAAAGAGAAACCGTATCGGAGGAACAAACAGTTTTATCTCTTCCTGCATCGGCAACGGGTGGAGGGAATACTTTTACCATTCCGGCTTCAATGGTATCGCAACCATGTTCGCTGGTTTGAATGGCGGTAATCAGGAATGTTCCGGGGGAATCCCAGGTATAATTAATTTCGCTGGCAAAAACGGCTCCATCGGCAAATGTTGTATTGGTTTCATGATGAACGGTATCGTAGGTTTCTTCATTGGTAATAATCCATTCAAAAGTGGAGCCTTCCCAACCTTCAATGTAGTAGTTGCGGTTTTCTTCAAAACATACCGAGTCGATGACATAGGTCTCCTGTGCAACCACGTTAGCTGCCATCATCATCAGGAAAAATATGTACATCAACTTTTTCATTCTTGCCTTTTTACTTCGTGTTTCTCTGTGCCTCTTTTGTGTTCTCTGTGGTTCATTCTTCTTTTTACCACAGAGCTCACGGAGTTTCCA
>CAZKSK010000179.1:0-2017 GCA_964555225.1 uncultured Bacteroides sp. | reverse complement strand
AGAGTCTTAAATTTTTAACCGTTCATTTCTTTTCATTTCTCTTCTTCGTGTTTCTTTGTGCCTCCTTTGTGTTCTCTGTGGTTCATTCTTCTTTTTACCACAGAGCTCACGGAGTTTCCACAGAGGACGCAGAGTCTTAAATTTTTAACCGTTCATTTCTTTTCATTTCTCTTCTTCGTGTTTCTCTGTGCCTTCACTGTGTTCTTTGTGGTTTAATTTTCTTTTTACCACAGAGGTCACGGAGATTTTATTCTTTCATTTCACCATTCTTACACTTATCATTATCTTCTGCCAACTGCAACTGATTACTGATTACTTTCTTCTCATTCCTTTAACTTAATCTGCGAACTTACCGGCCTTGGGAAAATAACCACCCTCGCTTTCTCCGGGTTAGGTTGCGGATAAGAGCGCACTGTACACTGGTCGGTAACTTCCATCACCCAATATTCGTGCGTACCCACCGGCAGTCCCGGAATCGGCATCACAAATTCTTCATCGGTTTCACCGCTCAGGTTAAGCACCACTGTCTGGTCTTCAAAAGTATAAGAATAATGAGCTTCCCAGGGCGCCATCCCGGTAAATCTTACTTTTACATACGCCACTTCGTCCTGGCACACCGAATCGCCCTCAAATACCAATGTGGGCTCGTTGGGAAGGACCTTAATTTTAAATACCAGAAGGTTATTTGTACACACCGTTTCATCCCAGACCATTACACGCAGAAAATACACCCCTGTATCTAACCAATGAACGGTAACCGTAGATCCTTCATACATCCCGTCTTCAAAATAGCCTGCTGGTTCGACATCCCCCTTCACTGTTGCAAAATTCACCATGGAGTCGCGATATAAATCCCAGGTATAGCGGTCGCCGGGCCATTCATCAACCGAAAAATCCATGGTCTGACACTGAGGTATTTCGACATACTGTACCGGTTTCTGTGCCTGAACGGCAGTAAAAGCCAGAACCCCGAGGAGTATCCCGGTTATCCGAAGAATGATATGTTGAATCGGTTGTCTCATAAATTAGCTGCAAGCCTTAAGCTACAAGCCACAAGTTGTTTCCTTTTAATTTCGCATTTTTCATTTCACTCGAACATATCCCGCCTGGTCCGGCGACTTTTTGCTGCCGGTTGCCCAATCCTTCAATGATATGTCTTTTCTTCATTTTTTGTAATGCTTATCCTCTTCTTTTATATTCAGATTAGTCTTTAACGTACCAAGCATCACTTTTAATTTTATCCTGAATGTATTTTTATTTCTTCCTCCATTTTGCCTGATCTTTTTAGGTTAATCATCTATCTACTGTTTTATCACGGCCGGTCTTTCCGTTCTGTCATTTCGAATCCGCCGGTTGGCAAAAGAAATCTGTTTCAAAAAGGCAGATTCCACAGTCCTTTGTCCCTCGGAATGACAAGACATAAAAGGAATGACAAAATAAGAAATGCCGGATCGCCGTTGGGCGATAACAGGCGTCCCCCACGCAAAGTCGAACCTCCTTTGGCCTTTTGACTTCCGCCTTTTGACTTGTAAGGGTGTTCCCCGGCTTTGCGGTGGGGCATTGCTGTTCATCCTGTATTCTTTCATCTTTAGAAATCTTCGTGTTTCTCCGTGTCTTCTTTGTGTTTCTCCGTGGTTTTTTCTTTTTTAACCACAAAGGACACCGAGCTTCTCACAGAGATCACCGAGTTATTTCATTTATTCTTTTTACTCCGTGCGGCGTTTCCGCTTTCCGGATATTCAGAGTCTGCAAGTTCAGAGTTCAGCGTTCAGAGCAGCAAGCATCCGACTTCTCAGTACTAACTACTAATTACTATTATCTTCTTCCTTGCCTTTTTCATTCACCTTTTCGTGTCATTCCGATTCCGCCGGTTAGCAGAGAGAAATCTGCTCCGTTGTTGGAGATCTCTCCTCGTACCTAGTCGGGATGACAACGGGTCGCCCTATCGGCCACCGATCGTTTTCAGGTTCGCTCCCTGCCGGTGGTTTACCACGCGCGTACCACCGGGGATCTCCCC
>CAZKSK010000178.1:0-5300 GCA_964555225.1 uncultured Bacteroides sp. | reverse complement strand
AAGCAAGTACTACCAGAGGGTCAAAACGTTCCACCATTACCTGAGTGGCACCATGAGTTAGGATGTTCATTGTAGCCAGTACCACGCCGAAACAATGGAATAAGGGTACACAGCAACAAAGTTTGTCATCACAGGTGAATTTCATATGTTCACCCGTGAGATAACCGTTATTGGCAATATTGTGGTGAGATAACATGACTCCTTTGGGAAATCCCGTGGTTCCGGAGGTGTATTGCATGTTGACTACATCATGACAATTTACATGAGATTCCATTTCGTGAAGTTCCGTATCTTCTGTATTTTTTCCGACTAATAAGATCTCTGAGGAATTATACATACCTCTATATTTTTCAGTACCAAGAAATATAACATTTCTCATTTCCGGAAACCGTTTGCTGCACAGATGTCCACGCTGGCATGTACGAAGTTCAGGCAGCATTTTATAAACCATATCAACAAAATTACTATCCCTTTCTCCATCTACGATACAGAGTGTGTGCATATCAGAGTTGCTACATAAGTATTCCAGCTCATGTTGTTTATAATTGGTATTGACGGTAACATACACGGCTCCTATTTTGGCACAAGCATACAGTAACGTAAGCCAATCGGGTACATTTGCGGCCCAGATGCCTACATGAGTGTCCTTTTTTACTCCTATAGAGATAAGCCCTTTCGCCATATCGTCAATACGTTCATTAAATTGTTTCCATGTAAAGCGGAGGTTGCGATCGGAATATACAATATATTCCTTGTCAGGAGTTACTTCTGCCCAATGTTCCACCCATTGACCGAGTGTCCTATTTGATAATTCCATTTTCAGATAATTGATTAAATCGGAGTATAAATGACAGCCAGGATACGGGCATCATGTTCTTTATAAGCATGTACATGATGAGAAATGATAGAGTCATAGTAGATACTATCCCCTTCTTCCAGTCGGTATTCCGATTTGCCGTATATTATTTCTATTGTACCACTGAGTACATAGATGAATTCTTCTCCTTCGTGTGATGATGCTTCAAATTTTTCGTTGTTGCTTGATTTAACATCAATGAGGAATGGTTCCATGTGACGGTCGTTTTTGGATTGAGCTAACGATTGGTATTCCATATGTGTGCATTCTTCAGTTGCGTTATTGGAAAAACTAATTGTTTCCACTGCATCTCCTTTACGGCAGATAATAGGTCCCACGGCTTCTACATCATCCATAAAAGTGCCTAGACGTACGCCTAAAGCACGTGCTATTTTAATAAGTGGTGAAAGAGATGGTAAACATTTGTTTTCCTCAATTTTTTTAATTTGATCAATAGTAAGGCCCGACTGTTCGGCCAACTGTTCCAGGGTAATGGATTTCCCTTCACGAAGCGATTTTATTCTAACGCCGACTTTATTACTTTTATCCATCTGTCTTTTAGATTCAAAATTTTTTTGGCAAAGCTACATCTTTCTTTAAGCTTAAACAAAAAAAAAGTAATAAAATATAATTAAAATACTATTTTTTTTGATGTCAAAATGTAGCTAATGTTATTCAAAATCGTCGATAGTGAAATTAGTAAAATCAGCAAAAGGTTTTGCTATACGAAAAATAGCTTCTACTCTATCCATCAATGTATCAATGTTTTCCAAGAAAAATGAATCAGGAACGGGATGATTGAGCCCAAAATCTTTTGGGAGCAGGTATTTTATGTATTTATAATCTTTCGGGAAACCGGCCGGAGCTGTTTTTAACCAATCGTCACCTACAATAGGAAAAACTTTTTTAAATTCAGGATTTTCTACAATACCAATATATTCGTCAATATTGTCAACGATGGATTCACGTAAGGCTTTCAATATTTTTGATGGCCAACAGATGCTGCCTGCACAAAGCATGGAATTTCCCGGTTCGATGTGAAGATAATAGCCGCAATGTGTTGATTTTTTACCTTTCGAATTTATATATGCGCCCATATGTGTTTTATAAGGAGATTTATCTTGACTGAAACGTAAGTCACGATAGATACGATATGTACATTGCGAAGGTTGCATACCTTTCACGTCTTCTTTAAATGTTGAAATACGTTCGATAAGAGCTGTTGTAAGCAAGTCGAATTCAGCTTTTGCGATTTCGTATTCATCCTTATGTGCATTGAACCATTCACGGTTGTTGTTAGCAGCTATGTTTTTTAGAAAACAGTAAATCAGTTTTGTATTCATGATGATTTCTTTTTCGTATGGAAAAACAAAAATACAAAAAAGTTGATGAAAAACGATTTCGTATCTGAAAATATGTAATGTTTCAACAATGTATTGCCGGGAAATGCTTATTTTTGCATCAATTATGGTTACATTATATTTAGTTCGTCACGGAGAAACCGAAGAAAATGCAGCGCATATTCTTCAAGGACAGACTCCCGGTCATTTATCTTTGTTAGGCAGAGAACAGGCAGAAAAGTTGCGTGATATACTTCGTCCAATTTCTTTCGACGTTTTGGTAAGCAGTGATTTGAAAAGATGTATTGATACAGCCGATATTCTGAATCAGGAGAGAAAACTTTCTCTTCATCAGACTAAATTGTTGCGTGAACGTGATTGGGGTAGTTTTACAGGCCGTGTGATTCCTACTTTGCAAGGTGTTACTTTTCCTGATGATGTAGAAACATTAGATGTCCTGCTTGAACGTTCTGCCCAATTTGTTGCATATCTGAAAGAGCACTTTGACGGAATGACGGTTTTAGCTGTCGGTCATGGTTTGGTAGATCGGGCTATCCAGTCGGTGGTATTAGGTAAACCGATGAAAGATATTGAGCGTATGGGTAATGCAACTTATCGTATTCTTGAAATTAAATAGGTTTACTCTTTCTTTTTTACAGGTCTTATTCGTGGTTTTCCTAAAGGTTGTAGAAAATGAGTGGGTTCTGTATTGAATAAACCTCTGCTGCTTGCAGTGCGGTTAATTGCATCGTAATTTGTAAAGTTATTGTAACTGTAAGAATAGTTGCCTTTGTTGGCAATATAGAGGATTCTTTTATAAATAGCCTCTCTTGATGGTGCATTAAAACCACCTGTGTTTTCCACCATAATACTTGTTTGCGTGGATCGATACACTCCTTTGGCATAGGTTGAACCTCCTTCATAAGTTCCGATGGATTCATAGTTGTATCGACTATCGGCTGCAAAAGAACTCCAATAGGTTTGGGTTACGTCAGAATGAATGTCTACGTTTCGGCAAATCCCATAGCTTTGATATTTTAGTAATTCATCTTTTGCAGAATCCGTAATGGTGCCATTCTCTTCGTAGTAATATTCGTCATCCAGTTTTCCTAAACCGTGTCCGATTGCTTCATGGTGCAGTACCTGCTCGAATCCGATTCCACCGTATTCATCCGGATCCGTCATAGGAACATAAGCAATGGAAACACCTGTCGGGTAATCTGTTTTTACCGGATTATAATACATGGCACATGTTCCGGCATATTCAGGAGAATTTAATACGATGATGATGAGAGTATTGTCTAAGTCTATATCTGTTTCGGCTTTTTTTGCGTAGTTTTGGCATTTGCCGTCTTTCCCTTCAATATAGGTTCCACCACCAAAAGTACAGCCGAAAGCAGTTGCAGTAGAGGTCGTATCGGTATTATAGGCAAATGTATTATATTTGGAGACGGCCTTTACACTATATACATCGAAATATTCACGAAAAGATTTGGTAGGTTCGATATTGAAGAAATATGTCATAGCATTATTCATGGCCTTGTCATAAGTACCGTCGGAAATATCTTTGTCAATGAAGCCATCGCCCATAAGCACTAGTGGAATACCCCCTCCTATTGTATGGGTCTGTAAATTGGTCA
Source organism: uncultured Bacteroides sp. (assembly GCA_964555225.1). Lineage (GTDB taxonomy): Bacteria > Bacteroidota > Bacteroidia > Bacteroidales > Bacteroidaceae > Phocaeicola_A. The sequence goes on along the minus strand of CAZKSK010000178.1, from coordinate 1,464 downwards.
CAAGTCCGTCGGTCGAGTAATCCTCCGATTCGTCTGTTGCTCCTGCCTCTTGAGTAATGGTAATAATGCTCGACCGAAGTCCGTTATAACTTAATTGCATATAGCCGGTTCTACTGGTATGAGTATCGTTCTTATTAAGTTTAAGAGTCATTTCCCATTCGTTAGTTGCTGTTTGCTCCAGTTTACTAATTCCTTTTATAATAGCTTTTCCGCTTGTTGAATCGGAATATGCTTTTATTTCGCTTTTTTCTGCAAAAGTCTTAAACGAGAATGTGAGTAACGTATCGTTTACGGTTACATCAAAATGTGTGTTTTCCATTTTAAAGGCAGGCATTTGCGTGACTGTTATTTGACGTGTTACATTACCGGAGGTTAATATGAGTGTAGTACTTCGTTCCGAATTAGTGAAATCCAAATCATCATTTGCCGAAAGAGTCACGGTAACTTCACCTCCTTTTCCGTTTGTTGGCGTAGCTTTGACCCACCAGATGGAATCATTTTTTTCCAGCGTCCAGTCCGTAGCACTGTTGAAAGATATTGTGGCTGTGGAAGTACTAAAGCAGTCCAAGTCTACAGACATGGATGTAGCATTGTTTGATAATGTTATTTCAGGATCAACATCTTTTGAACAACTACTGTAGGTTATTATCAGTAAGAAAATTTGTATAAGGTGAAGAACTTTTTTCATGTATTTCGGCTTGTTTGCTTACAAAACTACGATAAAAAAATAAGAATGAAGTTAAAATAGCTGTTAATTCCTTCGAAAAGCATTTGTATCATAAATATATTAGGTGTGTTTTATCAAAAAGAAATTTTTATTGAAAAAAATAAATTATTTTGTTTGTTTATTCAAAAATAACCGTTACATTTGCTGCGTAAAATAAAAAAGAATGAAAAGAACAGTCAATACATATTGGTGGTGGCGCTACTTACAACCCAAAAAGTCGTAGGGAGTTCAGACCACGTATATGTATAGATTAATCTAATGAATATAGTAAAAAGGCCTGTCGTACTTACGACAGGCCTTTTTGTTTTACAACGAATTTTAATCAGAATAAAAATAAGAAAACAATGAAAACTTACAATGTCAATGAAGAAGGTTATTATGGAGAATTCGGTGGAGCATATATTCCCGAAATCCTTCATAAATGCGTGGAGGATTTAAGAAATTCTTATCTCAAAATCATGGAGAGCGAGGATTTTAAACAGCAATATCACAGATTATTGCGTGATTATGTGGGACGTCCTTCCCCTCTTTATTATGCGACTCGACTTTCTCAAAAGTATGGATGTAAAATTTATTTGAAACGAGAAGATTTGAATCATACAGGTGCACATAAGATTAATAATACTGTAGGACAAATCTTAGTAGCCAGACGGATGGGAAAGACTCGTATTATTGCTGAAACCGGTGCGGGACAACATGGAGTAGCAACAGCTACCGTTTGTGCCCTTATGAACATG
>CAZKSK010000177.1:0-5305 GCA_964555225.1 uncultured Bacteroides sp. | reverse complement strand
CGTTTACGGTTTATCCGATAAACCGTAAACGTGTCGATAGTTTGAAGGTCGTTGATCCTCAGCAATCAAAAGACTTTTTGCACTCAATCAGTTATCATGTAGATCACGGAAACGGTATGGATGCTTATAGTGTAGGACCAACTTTGGGTGCCGGTGCTACTGCTCTTATGGAGGGCAATACTATTGTTTATCCTAAATGTTATAAAACTTGCGAGATATTGGATAATGGTCCGTTGCGTTTTACTGTAAAACTCACTTATGAGCCTTTTACGTTTCAAGGAGATTCTAATGTAGTGGAAACACGCATTATTTCTTTGGATAAAGGTTCACAGCTCAATAAAACCGTTGTTTATTATACCGGTTTGAAAAAGCCTGCAGAATTGGGAGTAGGTATTGTCATTCATCCTTCCAATCCGGAAGGGTATGTTATGAATAAGGATATGGGTTATATCGGGTATGAAGATTTAACTGATAATGCTAATAATAATAATGGAAGGATTTATGTAGGAGCTGTATTTCCTATTACTGTGAAAGAGACGAAAGCTCTTCTTTTTTCAAAGAAAGAGAGTGAAGAACTTCGTAGTGGAGCTACAGGACATGTCCTTGCTGTTAGTGATTATCTTCCTCAATCTGAGTTTATTTATTATTGGGGTGACGGATGGAGTAAATGGGGTTTCCCTTCTAAAGATCTGTGGGTAAAATATCTTCAGCATTTTTCAATTGCTGTTCGCAATCCTTTGGTTGTGGATTTGAATTGATAACAGCATGGATATTGCGCATTAATCCTTCGTATTTGGCTCTTTTTACGGAAGAGCCTTTGAATAATTTTCGATATTGTTCGAGTGTAAGGTTCGTCCATGCTTCTTTTGTCATGGTGAGAAGATCATTTGACGGTTGAAAATCCTTTATTTGCGTGGGAACACAGAATCGATTCCAAGGACAGGCTTTTTGGCATCTGTCACATCCGTAGATGCAATCTTCCATTTTTTCTTGTGCCCATTCGGGTATATTTTCTTTGTTTTCGATGGTAAGGTAGCTAAGACATTTATTGGCATTGAGCAAATAGGGAGCTTCCAGAGCTTTTGTCGGGCATGCTTGTATACATGCTGTGCAATTTCCACATCTGTTTTTTTGTGGTTTGTCATATTCCAATTCGATGTTTAAAAGAAGTTCACCGATAAAAAAGGTAGACCCTTTATTCGGGAGAATTAAAAGTGTATTTTTCCCTATCCATCCTAATCCGCTTCGCCATGCCCAGTAACGTTCCAGTATAGGAGCCGTATCGCATAAAGGTCTGCCTTCTATTTTTACTTCGGGAAATGTTTCTTGAAGTTTTTGCAGGAGAATTTTCAGTTTATCTTTTACTACGTCATGATAATCTTTCCCATAGGCGTACCATGAAAATTGTAACTGACCTTCGGGAATTTTTTTGTCGGGAAAATAGTTCAAAGCAACAGATATAATACTTTTTGTCTCTTTTGCCATAAGATCTGGCAAAAGTCTCTTGTTGATATTCTCTTCCAGATAATGCATGGACGCATGGTCTCCTTTGGCAATCCACTTTTTATAGAAATTGAATATTTCGTTTTTTACAGACTTCGCAGGAGCGACTCCGCAAGCAGAAAAGCCAAAGCTTGCAGCCTCGGCTTTCAGTATTCGGGTAATATGTGATTTTTGCTCACTGTTCATTTTTTAATCAAAGACCTTGAAAGTATAACCTTGTTCCAGTAGCCATTCTATGGAGCGCGGTAAGGCATATTTCATGTTCTTTTCGGATTTCAGGGAATCATGAAAAGTAATAATAGATCCATTCCTTACATAATGCTTCACTTTTTCGAACACTTGTTTGCCATTCAGGCGTTTGCTATAGTCACGAGTTACCAAATCCCACATTACAATGCGGTATTTATTACGTAATGTATAGTATTGCATACCTCTCATGTGTCCGTGGGGCGGACGAAATAAATCCGTTTTAAGGAATTCGTTGGCCTTTTCTATATTGGCTAAATATTCTTTACTGTTGAATTCAAATCCTTTTAAATGATTAAATGTATGATTCCCTAATCGGTGACCGTGATCAACAATCATTTTGAATTCTTCGGGATGTTTCCTGATATTGTCTCCAACAAGGAAAAAAGTCGCTTTTATATTGTATTTATCCAATAAATCCAATACCCAGGGTGTCACCCCCGGAATGGGACCGTCGTCGAAAGTCAGATACACTGATTTTTCGTTTTTGTCCATTCGCCATAAAGCTTTTGGATAAATCCATCTGAGTAAAGCGGGCGGTTGTTCTATAAACATGCTTTCACTTTTTGAATGAGAGGAAGGATCGGGAATTATTTCCCGACTCTTCCTGCATATATGCTATAAAGATTTTCAAATTTTTGTTCGTAACTCCTTGTTAAAATTGATTTTGGATTGGACTGTTTCAATGTTTTATTGATTTCATCAAGTAAATACAAATGATAGAGACAGTCTTGCGCTGAAAGTTGGAGGCGTTCATTGCTAAGGCTTAGATACCACACTGCATATTGCACCGATTTTTTTGCCAAATCATTCAAAATAGCTTCTCCTTTCTGTTTTTGTCCCAATGCTATATAAGCTTTGGCCAAATCCAAAGAACCGCTTTGATAATCATGAGGTACTGTCGTTGCAGGAATTACCTTTGCGGCATAGTTTAATGCTTTTAAAGCCTTGTCTTTTTTGCCTTCTTTTATTAACTGATTTATTAGGAGGGAAAACATTCTGCGATGGGTATAACACATACGTAATACCGTTTCATCCAAATAAACCTTGGGATTGTCTATTCCTCCGAATTTGAACTTGTGCATCAGATTGTCATACATTTTCTCACTGTCTATACGTGCATTTAAGGCTGTTGTATTAAACGGTGTGATACGGTAGGCCAAACCTTCTTGTACAAAGTTATCGCCTAAATTAATATAGTTTTCAGACCCTACTGTGATCGCAATGTATAGTGGACGTGTCCAGTTGGTATTGGCAAGCATTTCAAGCATCATTAATTCGCTCTTGTAGAGAGAATGTTTACCTTTCAATGATATTGTCATATAGTCTGGAATTTGACCATGTAATGAATCAGGTATCATCATGCCTGAACGTTTTACGGCTTCTTTATCTATTTTAATTACTATACTATCTGTAGGAATCACATGCAAATCTTCATTTTTGGAACGGACCCAATATTTTAGAATGTTTTTCAATTCAAACGGATTATCTCCGAAATTAGCTTTAGCCGTTTTAGGATCCTCTTTATAGAGGTCTAGAATCTGTTTTTTTGCTTCCGGTTGCACGGGAATAGCTTCATTTGTCCCCGAAACATATTCCAAACGTTTCCAATTGATAGGTACGGATGGTGAGTTGTAGGCCGGACGACGCATTTGATCTATGTACCAGTCTGTTTGCAAATAACTAAGATTGCATACCCGGACATCTGTACGGAAGCCTTCGGTTTCCTGATTATACCATAATGGGAAAGTATCATTATCGCCATTTGTAAAGATAATCGGATTGCCTTTTTCCTGAACTGTCATTAAGTAATTTTGTCCGAAATCACGGCAGGTATATCGACCGCTACGATCGTGATCATCCCATGTTTGGCTTACCATTTGAATAGGAACAAACAAACAAATAAGAGATACGGCAATAGCTGTAGCTAGTTCGTTCTTTTTCAATTTTTTCTGTAAGGTTTCTGTCAGTCCGGCGACTCCCAGGCCTATCCAGATTGCAAAGGCGTAGAATGATCCGGCATATGCATAATCACGTTCTCGTGGTTGTTGAGGAGTCTGATTCAAATAAAGTACAATAGCGACTCCCGTCATAAAGAACAGGAAGAAAACGACCCAAAATTGTTTAATGCCCTTCTTTCCTCTATATGCTTGCCAGAAAAGGCCTATTAATCCGAGAATTAACGGTAGGCAGTAGAAAACATTATGTCCCTTATTAGCCTTTAGCTCATCCGGAAGAAGATTTTGGTCACCTACCAGAAAATTATCGACAAAGGGGATACCTGTTATCCAATTACCATGTTCCAGTTCTCCTTGACCTTGAATGTCATTTTGACGACCTGCAAAGTTCCACATGAAATATCTCCAATACATATAATTCAGCTGATAAGTAAAGAAGAATTTGATGTTATCCCATTGGGTAGGTATTTTCAGAGTCATCGGTGTACCACACTGATCATAGATTACATCATTTCCTTTCACTCCACCCAGCCAGTCTTGATAGGCTTGAGCATATTGATCGCTGTAAATGCGGGGGAACAACATGTTTTGTGCATATACATAATCTGTTTTGTGCCGGACTATTTCGTAACTGTCTTTTTCATTTGGAGATGCTTTTTCTTTGCGTTGATAAACCGGTGCTCCTTCTTTAGTTACCGGTACGCAGTAGTCGCCTTGTGTCTTCAACGCTATTTTAGAGGCATATGTTTGTCCGTAGAAAAGGGGACGAGTCCCATATTGTTCACGTCCCAGATAATCACCCAGCGTGAAAATATCTTCCGGAGAATTCTGGTCCATCGGAGTATTGGCGGTCGAGCGTATTACGATTAATGCATAAGAAGAATATCCGATGACCATCATCATCATGCAAAGAAGTGATGTGTTAAGAGTACGTGCACTTATTTTATATTGTTTCTTTATCTTCTTACTATATAGGTAAAATGCTAATATGGCTAGAATAACAATAGCAAAGAGCACACTCTTGAATCCATATCCGTAGAATGGAATTCCCAAAAGGGTAATCGAACATAGAAAAGAGAAATTCATTCTCTTTTCACTTTTTTCTACATAACTTTCATATACACCCCAAATAATAGAACCGACAAGCAGAATGATGTATATCATTAATCCTGTATTAAAGGCAAAACCAAAATCATTGACAAACAATAATTCAAACCATCCGCCTACTTTTACAACGCCGGGTACGATACCATAAAGAACTATGGCGATCAGTATCATAGAACCGGCCAGAGCAATTAATGAACCCTTTAAATTCGCGTTGGGGTTCTTTTTATAGTAATATACTAAAACAATAGCCGGTATACAGAGCAGATTAAGTAAATGAACTCCAATGGAAAGCCCTGTCAGATATGCAATCAAGACCAACCAACGGTCACTATGAGGTTCATCGGCAACATCTTCCCATTTCAATATCAGCCAAAAGACCAATGCCGTGAAGAGGGATGAATAAGCATAAACTTCTCCTTCCACCGCACTGAACCAAAATGTATCGCTGAAAGTATAAGCAAGTGCACCTACCAAACCCGAACCTATAATAG
>CAZKSK010000176.1:0-5325 GCA_964555225.1 uncultured Bacteroides sp. | reverse complement strand
GAATTATTTTAAGTCATGATTTGTTAAACGATAATTGGCTAAATCTTCATATTTTGTTCCTGAACGACCATAATTAGCATAAGGATAAATGCTTATACCACCACGTGGAGTAAAGATACCTGTAACCTCTATATATTTGGGATCCATAAGTTTTATTAAGTCTTTCATAATAATATTCACACAATCTTCATGGAAGTCGCCATGATTACGAAAACTAAACAAATATAATTTCAGGCTTTTGCTTTCTACCATTTTAATATCAGGCAAATAACTGATACGGATTTCCGCAAAGTCCGGTTGTCCGGTTATCGGACATAAACTCGTAAATTCAGGACAATTAAAGCGCACCCAATAATCATTTCCAGGATGTTTATTTACAAAAGTTTCCAAAATTTCGGGTGCATAATCTTGGCAATACTCGGTTTTGTTCCCTAAGAAATGTAAATTTTCACTTTCTCTCCCACTCATAATGCTATTGATTTTTATTTTTCCAAATCAAATATTTCTCCAATCCTTCTCTACGCAATTTGCAAGACGGACAATGTCCACATCCATCCCCCTTTACCCCGTTATAGCAAGTTAAAGTTTCATTACGTACTAAATCCATAATTCCCAGATCATCGGCCATTTTCCAGGTCTCAGCCTTATCTATCCACATTAAGGGGGTATGCAGAACAAATTGTTCATCCATCGCCAGATTTAACGTTACATTCAATGACTTAATAAAAGCATCTCTGCAATCCGGGTATCCACTAAAATCAGTTTGTGAAACACCTGTAACAATATGATTTATTTCCTGTTCACGAGCATATACAGCAGCGATGCTCAAAAAGAAAAGATTGCGTCCCGGAACAAACGTATTAGGATAATTATCTTTCGGTTTTTCCTGATCCATAACTATGGTTGCATCTGTAAGAGAATTTCTCCCTAAATGACCAATAAAAGAAACATCCAAAACTATATGTTTTACACCAGCTTCCCTGACAATATTTCTTGCACAGTCTATTTCTTTCAAATGTTTCTGTCCATATATAAAACTTAACGCCACCACATTCTGAAATCGTTTTTTTGCCCAAAACAAACATGTAGTAGAGTCCTGTCCGCCACTAAAAACGACCAAAGCAGTATCTTTATTCATTTTCATAGTTCTTTAACTTTTAACACATTATAAGAAATATCCTTATCATAGACATCAGTAGCATCTACTTTTTTAATATATCGTACAACCCGAATCGTTACAGGTAATGCCACTATTTCATACAAAGTCTTGGCTATTACTTGAATAAGCATTAATTTTAGCATTTCTTCCAAAGGAATAACACCTCCAAATGCCATTGGAAAGAAAATAAGCGAATCGGCACCTTCACCGAATAGAGTACTAACAACAGCGCGCAAGGAAAAATGACGGCCTTGGCTGGCCAGTTTCATTTTACTCATAACGTAAGCATTTAGAAAAGATCCCACTAAAAAGGCAGCTAAACTGGCACATGCAATCCTCGGAGCCATTCCAAATACAAAACGGAATGAATCTCCTCCAGTCCAATATTCAGGTGACGGAAGCAATAAAACGATCTGCGAAAATCCAACTACCAAAAAATTCATGAGGAAACCCAGCCAAATAATTAATCTTGCTTTTCGATACCCCCAAACTTCGGCTATGCAATCATTAATAATATAAGAAATAGGAAAAACGATGAATCCACCTGTAAGAGTTATGGGACCGATTTCTACAATTTTGGTTTCCAATAAGTTAGAAGCCACTAAACAGACACAAAAAAGTATCCCCAATATCATAAAGGATACCGATACACTATTATTTTTCATTTATCTTGTTTTTTACGAGGTTACCAAGCACTCGAATTAATTTTACGCAACAAAGGTAATTCTTTTTTATGGAATTACCTTTGTCGATATGAAAAACTTATCTCTTCTTTATTAAAAATCATAATTGATGCCCAAACCAAAAACTTTATTTGTACGACCAAACACATCTTTTCCTGAAATCCCTGTCGAATTGTAATTATCTGTATTACGTTCATAATCGGTATAATTTGTAAAGAAATATGCAATATTGACAGCCAATTTTTGATTCAAATTTATTTTTGCTCCAAAACCTAAAGAATAAGAACTGCAATAAAAACTCATATCCTTTTGAAATTGATCGGTTGTTCCATAATTTGTTTTCATAAAACCACCACTCACCGTCAAACAATCATATACATCCCATTCCGTTCCCAGCATATATTCAAAAGTATTGTGAGAAAGATATTTCTGTTTATCATTAGCCATTCCGGCATCTTTATCAAAATAATAAGTCGCACCTCCCATTACACGCCATTTGGGCAATAAATCATATTGTGCTCCCCCTGAAAGGATCGCAGGTAAATCATTAGGAGTATTCACTCCATGATCATAATCCGTCACTCCGGTAGTATTGATACGAGTATCATTTTCAATATTCAAGTTAGTAGGAAATTCATATCTGGCTCCTAAATTCAAACGATCCAGACGATAATCAACACCTATAATTGCTGTAAGGCCCCAACCATTCTGTGAACAATCCAGCTCTATTCCATCTTTTAATTTTGCAGCTCCCGCATCTAATGTTTTAGCGGCTGAAAGTAATTTTGTTTTTGTTGCTTCATCTGTCACATAAGCAGAAGCCGCAGTAGCTGTAGCTGATACCGTACTCATATAATCGGAAAGACTTGAAGTAGTTCCATCAGCATATGAAACATCTATATCACGAAGATATCCTTCATACCTGTTGCTAACATAATTCATTCTGGCTCCTAAATAAAGAGACAAGCCTTTTCTACTACCCTCTTCCTGACCCGTAACACGATAAGTTACACCACCTTGTAAACCAAATACATATTGACGCCCTTTCATAAATGTATTTAATGAATATCCACTTGTTTCCGGAACTGACAGACCCATTTTACTCATTTGACCTGCTAATGAATTAGCAGCATAATTGGCATAAGCCACAGTACTCTCAAAAGATGGCAAACCATCATTGAAAGTGGCTTTTCCACCACCACCGGTAATGCCAAAATTCAAAGAATACGTCCAATTTCCAGTTCGATATGCAGCTTGTAAAGAGGGTAAAGCGGGAACTGCCGCTTCTCCTTTAAAATATTTCATGCCATTTTCATCTGCAGGATCTGTTGTATTCTGCTTAAATAAAGAATAAGTACTATGAATATCACGAGTCTGATATACATTCTGAATATTCAGTGACAAATGGAGTCCTTCACTTAACCAAGAAAGACCTGCAGGATTACTATATGCTCCGTCAATCTCCATTGTCGCATTACGGGCAAAGGTCCTGTTAAAAGCAATATTTTGATTGGTATTTGTGAGAATACCTCCTGCAAAAGTTAGATTTGAAACTAACACAAATAATCCTAAAAGAATGCTCTTTTTTCTCATTTTATATTCTATTTTTCCTGTTTTGGCTGGCAAAAGTAGATATAAATTGCTATATAACATAATTTTTCAATAAAAAAGATTAATAATAAATAGTTATCAAAACAACTTTAAGGTATAAAAGTCATTCATAATAAAGAGAAAAAATTCTTATATAATTGCATAACATTTTTATATTTTAGGAAGATAGAACTAAAAAAGAAAAATTAAAAAGAATATATTTGGACGATTTTTTGTAATTTTGCACACTCAAAACTAATTTATTAGGAAATAAACAAACAAATAACGATATGTTCGATAATTTAAGTGAAAGGCTGGAACGCTCCTTTAAGATTCTCAAAGGAGAAGGAAAAATCACCGAAATCAACGTAGCCGAAACATTAAAAGATGTTCGTAAGGCATTATTAGATGCTGATGTCAATTATAAAGTGGCTAAAAATTTTACTGACACCGTAAAAGAAAAGGCTCTCGGACAAAATGTATTGACATCTATCAAACCAAGCCAATTAATGGTTAAGATTGTTCATGACGAACTTGCCCATCTGATGGGCGGTGAAGCTGCAGAAATTAATCTGCAAGGAAAACCCTCAATCATACTAATGTCAGGTTTACAAGGTTCCGGTAAAACGACTTTCAGTAGTAAACTTGCTTTCATGCTGAAAAATAAAAAGAACAAAAACCCGTTATTGGTAGCGTGTGATGTTTATCGCCCTGCAGCTATTGATCAGCTAAAAGTACTAGGTGAACAAATTCAAGTACCCGTATATAGCGAACCTGAAAACAAAAATCCTGTAGAGATTGCATTGAATGCCATCCATGAAGCTAAAGTTAAAAGCTATGATGTGCTGATCATAGATACGGCAGGTCGTTTGGCTGTTGATGAGATGATGATGAATGAGATTGAAAACATTAAGAAAGCAGTCAATCCTGATGAAATACTTTTCGTAGTCGATGCAATGACAGGTCAAGATGCAGTTAATACGGCTAAAGAGTTCAACGATCGTCTAGACTTCAACGGGGTAATTCTCACGAAACTGGATGGTGATACTCGCGGTGGAGCAGCTCTCTCCATTCGTACGGTTGTCAATAAACCGATTAAATTTATCGGAACGGGCGAAAAGATGGAAGCAATTGATATCTTCTATCCGGAACGCATGGCCGATCGTATTCTTGGTATGGGTGATGTTGTAACTCTGGTAGAACGCGCTCAGGAACAATATAACGAGGAAGAAGCGAAAAGACTTCAGAAAAAGATTCAAAAAAATCAATTTGACTTCAACGACTTTCTTTCCCAGATTAATCAAATCAAAAAAATGGGTAACCTAAAAGATCTGGCTAGTATGATTCCAGGAGTAGGTAAAGCTATTAAAGATATTGACATTGATGACAATGCTTTCAAGAGTATTGAAGCTATTATCCATTCCATGACTCCCAAAGAACGTTCCAATCCTGAAATATTAAACGGTACTCGTCGTAATCGTATAGCCAAAGGAAGCGGAACAGATATACAGCAAGTAAATCGCCTGTTGAAACAATTCGACCAAACGCGTAAAATGATGAAAATGGTTACAGGCAACAAAATGGCAGGATTAATGAATGGAGTAAAGAAAATGAAAGAAATGAAAAAAGACTAGAATAATAAACATCAACAAAATTAGCAATATGCAGATTATAGATGGTAAAGCCATCTCCGAACAATTAAAACAGGAGATTGCAGCAGAAGTAGCTCAAATAGTAAAAGAAGGGGGAAAACGTCCTCATCTGGCAGCAATTCTGGTAGGGCATGATGGCGGTAGTGAAACATATGTAACAGGTAAAGTAAAAGCATGTGAAATCTGTGGATTCAAATCCACTCTTATACGATATGAATCGGATGTAACCGAAGAAGAACTT
>CAZKSK010000175.1:0-5364 GCA_964555225.1 uncultured Bacteroides sp. | reverse complement strand
GTTTCATGGTTCCGTTGGAGAAATATATTATCACCAACTTTTGGTAGATAAAGCAGTAATTCATCTTAAGTTGACCAAAAAATATTTTCAGGGTTAAACTGATTTATTTGCATTCGGTAAAGGCATTATTTTCAGAGGAATTTTGTGTTTCAAAAGCTTGGATAAATTTATGCATCGATTCTCTGTGACAAATTATGTAACCTGCAGGGAGAAGAGAAATAGGCTTGGATTTTTTAGCGTATAAGTCAAACAGATCCTGATGTTTTTAGAATCTTCATCAAAACATCCGACGAGATGTTAATCGTAAGTCTAAGTAACGATTATCATTTCCTAATTTTTGGTACCTGTTTATCCTTGGACTTTGGGTAAAAGGGTGGGAAGTTACCGAGTAGCACCCGGTATGGGCTAGCCAGCAACCTAAATACACAAGTCTGCTATTTTTATTTAATAAACAGCAACAAAAATAGTAGTGATAATAATTTAAGCGAATAAGTCTGTTTCCTCAGAAAGTAGGTGCACAAAAAATTCAAGTTTCTTTTTACTTTTAATATCTATATTTGTAGGTATATAAAACCAAAATGAGCTTAAACGAAAATACTCCGGATTATAAACTGGTAGAAAAACTTCAGAAGGGGGATATAGAAGCATTTGACTTGATTTTTAAAAAATATGGAGATCGTTTATTTGGTTTTGCGTTAAAATATTTAAAGTCAAAAGAAGAAACAGAAGAGCTCGTTCAGGATGTTTTTCTAAAAATATGGGAAAACAAAAAAAATATAAAAAAAGAATCGTCTTTAAAGTCTTACCTTTTTACCATTGCTTATCATAATATGTGTAAAGTTTTCAGAAGGAAACACATTAATGAGAAATTCAAAGAAGAAATAAGTACCGTTCAAAAGCATGTATTTAATTTGGAAGAGGAATTGGAATATAAGGCAACGCTTGAACAATTAACCCAGCTAATCGCTGAATTACCCGAAAAGCAAAAAATTATTTTTATCAAAAGCAGGAATGAAGGAAAAAGTTCGAAAGAAATTGCTAAAGAAATGAACCTGTCACCAGGCACCGTTGACAACCAAATTTCATTAGCCTTGAAATATTTACGAAAAAGTATTAAAGATAGCAACCTCGCGATTCTACTATTCTTCGCAATTTTTATTCAATAAAAATAGTCTGTTATAATACTGAATATAAGTATATTGAGTGGTTTTTGCTAAAGAAAGATAAATAATAATTACTTTTTTTTCGTGAGATTTGATTTCTCAGTGGCTATAACCTATTAACGAGACCTAAGATTGGTTAAGACTTAGTTTAGTTAGTTATAAATCCTCTTTGAAACATAGGAGGATTTTAAAAAATTCTTGATATTGAATCAGGCAGATAAAAATATATTAGAGCGCTTTAGTAAAAATCGAATTGATACTAAAGAGGAGCAGTATGTGTATAATCTATTTTCGGAGAATGAGGAAGACAGGGAGTTCAAAAAATATTTTTTAACTAAATGGAAAAATTATCTTGGCGAAAATACGGAAGAAAACTACAATCTTGGTTTCTTACTGGATCGCATCCACCATATCATCCATAAAAATGAGAATAAAAAAGAACATTCAACCTTAAAGAAAATTTACAAGTGGTACTCAGCAGCAGCTGCATTATTAATCCCGGTAATAATAGCAGGAAGTATTTTATTTGCAGAACGAAACTTGCAGGAACCTCTACAAACTGAAAATCCAGTAATTTCTACATTGATTGCACCCCGGGGCTCAAGAATTAGCTTCTCGTTACCAGATGGTACGCATGGATGGTTAAATAGCGGTTCTTCAATGGAGTATAGTCTTCCATTTAAAAATAACAGGAAGGTTAACATACTTGGAGAAGCCTGGTTTGATGTGTCTCATGATAAAGTTCATCCCTTTGAAGTCATTGCAGGGGATTCGAAAGTAAAAGTATTAGGGACAAAATTTAACTTGAATGCCTATCCTGAAGACAAATACATTGAAATAGTTCTGGAGGAAGGGAAAGTTGAATTTTCTGTACCCGGACTTTTATCGGATATTGAGATGAAACCGGATGAACGTTTAGTTTTTGCCAATAACACTGTAAAACTTGAAACAATAGAAGCGGGGAAATATTCTGCGTGGGTAGAAGGCAAACTTGTTTTCCGGGGAGATCCAATGGATGAGGTTGCCAGACGGATAGAAAGGTGGTATAATGTAGATGTAAAATTAATGGATAAAGAATTGGAAAATTATGTAATACGCGGAACCTTTCAGGATGATTCATTGGAAGATGTATTTAGATATTTGAGCATGACTTCCCCTATTAGCTATCATATTATAGATAGAAAAGTTCTTGATGACGGAACCTTTCAAAAAAAGAAAGTGCTTCTGTACAAAAAGAAAAATTGAAAGTAATTATTAATAACAAAACCTAACAAAAATGAAACTAAGAGACGGTCCTTAATTAAACAAAAAAAGGAAATCGCGTCAACGACTTCCTCAAAAAAATTACCATTTTTTTTAACGTTTAACATTTCAAATTTATGAAAAAAAATAGATTTTTTTATGAATGTAATTTCCAGATTTTAATTAAAACATTCAGGGTCATGCGAATTACTGTATTTATACTTCTCGCTTCAATCCTTCAGACTTTTGCAAACGATGTTTATTCTCAGAAAACCAGGCTTTCGCTCGATTTTTCAAAGACGAAACTGGTAGATGCTCTTGATAAAATTGAAGATCTCTCCGAATTTTATTTCTTGTATAATGAAAAATTAGTTGATACGGAGCGCAGGATTAGTATCTCTGCTGAGAACAAAAAAATAGATGAAATACTCGATGAGCTTTTTGAAGGAACTGATATAAATTATACGATTACGGACCGGAAAATAATTCTTGCTCCGTCTTTCTTATCCAATAATCAACAACAAAGATCCATATCTGGCAAAGTTACCGATTCAGACGGCCAGCCCCTGCCCGGAGTGACCGTGTCGGAGAAAGGAACGACTAACGGGACAGTTACCAATGCCAATGGAGAATATACCCTGACAAATATTCCTGAGAATGCTACGTTGGTGTTTTCCTTTGTGGGAATGAGAACAGTTGAGACAGCCGTTGGGAATAAATTAAGGATCAATGTTACTTTAATTGATGAACAAATTGATTTAGAAGAGGTTGTAGTGACTGCATTAGGTATAGAAAGAGACGAAAAAACCTTAGGCTTCTCTACTACAAAAGTAGGAGGAGATGAATTTCAAACAAATAAATCTCCAAATATCGCACAAGATCTTGTTGGGAAAGTAGCTGGATTGAATGCGATTGGAGGTGCTAATGGACCAGGCAGTTCTGTAAGAGTTACGATAAGAGGAAACACATCTCTTACTGCTGATAACCAACCTCTATATGTAGTAGATGGAGTTCCGATAAACAATACGGTTATTCCAGGAAGTGATAGATCAGGTTATCCTGACTGGGGCGATGGAATATCAAGTATATCTTCCGATGATATCGAAAAGATGACAGTATTAAAAGGAGCAACTGCTGCTGCTTTATATGGCTCAAGAGCTAAAAATGGAGCCATTTTAATTACAACTAAATCAGGGCATGGTCAGAAAGGGTTAGGTATAGAAATAAATTCGAATACAACATTTGATGTTCCTAATTTTCTTTATGAATTTCAAAAAGTCTATGGCCCCGGGCAACGTGGTGTTAGGCCAGCCACTTTGGTTGATGCCAAAGAAGGTGGAGGTCAGCAACACTGGGGAGAAAAATATGATGGTGAGATGACGATGCAATATGATGGAGTTGAAAGACCCTATGTATATGTAAAGGATAAGACAATTCGTGAATTTTATCAAACGGGAGTAACTAGTACTAATAATGTGGCTCTTAGTGGAGGTAGTGACAATAGTTCGTTTAGGGTGGGGTATACTTACTTAGATCAAGATCCTATAGTTAGCCACGCAAAACTAAATAAGAATCAATTTACGCTGAATGCTACGCAGACAATGATGGATAAATTAACGGCGACTGTCAATGTTAGGTACGTTACTGAATCTTCTCAAAATAGATTTGTTTCATGGGGTAATAAAGGTGATTTTGCGTCCAATATTGTTTGGCTACACGCAACTATGCCTTCTGAGGCTTTATCGCCCGGATATGATGAAGATGGTAACGAATTTCCTTTGACTGGAACCGATAAAAATGCTACAAATCCTTATTATGCTCGTAATAAAGCAAAATTTGATTCAGATAGAAATAGGCTTATTGGTTCAGTTGAAGTAAAATATGATTTTAGTGAATGGTTGTATGCTAAAGGAAAAGTAGGACAAGATTCATATCAATATGAAAATCTATGGATGTTTCCATCTGGCAGTGGGTATAGACAAAATGGAGAAATACGAATAAATAATATTGATGAGAAGGAAAGAAATTATGAAGGGTTGATTGGGTTCAATAAAGATCTAAATGAAAATACTTCTTTATCTATTATAGCGGGAGGTAACGTAATGACAAGTAAAACGCTTTCAACGACTTTAACTGGAAAAAACTTTGTATATTCTAATTTGTATGTACTTAACAATACTGTTGATCGTGAGGTTTCAACTGGATATTCTGAATTTAGGACTAATTCCCTTTTCGCAACTGCAGAAGTTGGTTTTAAAGATTATTTATTTATCAATCTAACGGGAAGAAATGATTGGTTCTCGACTTTGAATCCAGCTAATAATAGTTATTTCTATCCTTCCATCGGCGCTAGCTTTGTGTTTTCTGAATTACTAAATCTACCACGACAATTTGATTTTGGTAATTTTAGAATTTCTTACGCTTCTGTAGGAGGAGCAACAAATCCGTATATGCTTGATTTGACTTATAGTTTAAAAGATTATACATATAATGGCAAGTCGCTGGGTATAATAGATCAGAGTAATATGCCAGATAGAAACTTACGTCCTTTAAGTATCAAAGAGCTTGAACTTGGATTGAATCTCAAAATGTTTGGCAATAGGTTGGGGATCGATATGGCTGTTTATCAAAAAAAGACATTCAATGATATTGCTGTAGAAAATATTTCCATAACTAGCGGATATAGTGGCAAAGTAGTGAATGTCGGTGAAATCACTAATAAAGGTATCGAATTGTTGTTGACTGGTAAACCTATTCAAACTAGAAACTTTTCATGGGAGATATCCGGAAACTTTAGCTATAATGAAAGTTTAGTGAATAAGATATCAAACACCTCTTCGGAACTGAAAGTCATGAGTGACATTTACCATATTGAAGGATTACCATATTCTCAAATTTATGGTCAATTTATTATGAGGGATGATAATGGAAACGCAATTGTCGATAAAGATGGCTTGCC
>CAZKSK010000174.1:0-5391 GCA_964555225.1 uncultured Bacteroides sp. | reverse complement strand
TGTGCACTTATTCATAAAGGACTTCAAATTCGGTTTTGGGTTTTATTTGAAGTCCTTTATGAATAAGTGCACAATACTGATTCATCCTTTCCGGAGTGATATCCGGCAAAGCTAAATCCCCGCCTAGACGAAGTTTGTAGAAATCAACAATCATATCAAAACCGGTCCAATCCATTTTCCCAAAAGGATTAATATTCGCATAAGTAAAAATCTGCTTGGCGGTCATAGGTACAAAAATCTTAGTAACGACAGGTTTCAAATCATTTGGCAAATAACGCAAACGTACCAATTCACGAAGTTGCCATTCGCAAAACTCTCTATAATTTTTTGCCTTAAGAATTCTCTCATCCCATAAAAAAGGTTTCCCCTGAGCAGACAAAGAATCATGTTCTGCCCTATAACGAGGGAAAAACGTATCAAATCCTTTCACATTATTCAAAGGAATGGTTTCTACCTTCACCGGTTTTCCCGTTTGAAGCGTTATGACTTTATATGCAGGTACATAACCGGCTGTTGTAGAAACTTGCACATTGCGAAGCCTATTCTTTTTAGCCGAAATAAAAGTTTCATCATCATTCATGTGAAGATGACCTGCCAGATGAAAAGTAATGCCCGCATCTGCCAAAAGAGTTGCCGATTCCTTGGAAGGAAACCGACGCATGTCAAATTTCCCTTGAAGCGCAATATTGCCGATGTACTTTACTGCACCATTGTTGTAATCTGCCATCGGATAATGGCTGAATGTAATTAGCGTCTTGTGATATTTACGGGCTTTTTCCACCACTTTTTTTATCCAAGGAAGGATATATTTCTTTACTTTAAATACATCATTATAACCACCGGATGCTCCCTGAAATTGAACGACACTGTCACCTTCCAATTCCAACGGATGGTATACGGAAGCATCTATAGCAAGCAGCCATACATCTTTAACGGGCTCTACAAGATAAGAACCATCTTGAATATGAGGTTTATAAACCGAACTGCCATCTGCCGAAGGATACTGATATGTTCTCTTATTCCATGCAGCCTGCTTCATAGCTTCATCATACTGATAATCGGGATATAAATATGAACTGAACGGGGTTTCCCAGTATAAATAACTCTTTTGTGGGAGAAAGCCGAAAGCCGACCATTCATCATGAATTTCCTTATAACCCCAGGTCCTTAATCCGCCTTTCATACTTGTATCGGAAAAAGGACGTGACGGATCGTGATTGCCATCCATCACATAGAAATGCATACCGTATTTATCTGTATATGACTGAAGCATTTTTTGAACTAAAACTACGTTCATTTCTTGTCCGTTATCAGTTAAATCTCCAGACAGAATAACTTCTTTTATTCCTTTTCCGGCAATCTCATCCAAAGCTGTAATGGCTGCAAAATAGTTCTCATTAAACAGACGCGTGGAATGAACTTCTGCGTCCATAGAACGTACAACGGCCGTATCCTGTACATGAATATCCGAAACTACAGCGATACGAAGGGCTTTCTGCTGACCGAATAAAAAAAACGGACAGAGAATACCAAGACAAAGAAAAAACAAGAACCGCCTCATTATATTATAATCCTCTTAATTCAATTTAAAATTAGAAGAAACAAAATCGTCTATATCATTTGTAAACAGATTGCCTGCAAAATAAGCCGGTTTGGTATCTCCCCATTTTACAGAACAATTCCGCATGGTAACTCCGGAAGCTTTATCCATATAAAAACCATACGTTTTTCCTTTCACGAACTCATCTCCTTTACAAGGACGTTTATCATAAACGCCTCCTTCAAAATTAGTACGCTTACAAATAACCATATCAACCTGGTCGAAAGTAATATTTTGTATGCGGTCTTTGGTGTCCGCTCCAATGAAAGCTCCATTCTCACTTACGCATTTAATATTACTGAAGGAAACGTTTGTCACTGCCCCGACCTGATAGTCCGTCATTCCCTTTGGAAAACGCCATCCGGCATCTTTATGATCCCCCGGTTTACGGGCATAAGCAGTTACATAAATAGGTTCCGCCTTACCCCACCATACATTGGAAAAGAATTTACAATCCACTTCAATATTTGAAAACATTACATTTTCAACAGTTCCTTCATCACGATTTTGTATACCGATACCACGATTACTGTTACGAATTATACAATTATTCACAACAACATCACTAATTCTGTCCATATTTTCCGACCCGAGTTTGATAGCACACGAACGGGAACTCATGATGCAATTCGTTACGACTATATTTTCACACGATCCCATATCTTCATATTCGCGTCTGTTCTTCAAACAGATACAGTCATCACCTGATTCGATAATACAATCACTGATGCGAACATTTCTGGAATGATCTACATCAATACCGTCACCATTACGTATCTTCATATTGTTCAGTACACTCACTCCACTGACTACCACATCTTCACAACCAACGAGATGAATGGTCCAATATGCCGAGTTCCCGATGGTTGCATCCTTAATACGAATATCTTTTCCATGAATCAATGTTAAAAGATGCGGACGCGGATCAAACTCATGGACAGGCTTCAACTCATAGGAATCTGCTAATTCCTTACCCATAAAAGAAACTCCGTTCCCATCAATCTTACCTCTTCCGGAAATAGAAAAATGTTCAATATTTTCGCCACTGATCCACATCATGCCTTCACCCTTATTTTCCCGAAAAGCACTTTTCTTATAAACTTTTTCATCCGGATTAGCCAAAAGTTTGGCTTTGGCATCAAGATGTAAATCTACAAAGGAAGCCACTGTAAAAGGTCCGGTCATATAAACACCATCACCCGGAATAATGACTCGTCCTCCTCCTGCTTTATTACAAGCATCTATTGCTTTCTGAATTGCCTCAGCATTATCTGTAATGCTATCTCCTTTCGCACCATAATCACGAATATCATAATCCGCTGTCTTATTCCCTTGACAAGCAATCAAAGTGCTTAATCCTATTACGGATAATATTGTTTTCAGTTTCATCATATATTGTTTTTATTTTTTAATTCGTAATAGAAGGAGGACAATCTACAAGAGTAGCACCCCAACTTTTATTGGGCTTATTTCCCATCATCAGTTCCAATACTCCACCACTCATAATTTGATAATGATTGATATAATTCTTATCATATTTTTTCCCATTCAGTCTGGCCGATTGAATATAACAATTTTTTTCAGAAGTTCCATTAGCTTTCACAACAAATGTTTTTCCATTTTCCAAATTTATTTTTATGTTTTCAAAAGCAGGTGTACCGATAACATAATATGGATTCCCGGGACAAACCGGATAAAAACCCATTGCAGAAAATACATACCAGGCCGACATTTGCCCGGCGTCATCATTTCCGGATAATCCTCCGGGTGTATTATCATATTCCGTACGACGAATAAGACTTACCTGCTTTTGTGTTTTCCAGGGTTGTCCGACATAATTAAAAAGATAGGGTATTTGATGACAAGGTTCATTCCCATGCCAATAACGACGCTCGCTAAACAAGGAATCCAATTTCGAAATAAATCTCCCCTTTCCTCCCATCAAATTTGCCAAACCTCTTACATCTTGAGGAACATACCAGGAATAATGGGCAGGAACTCCTTCTGTAACAAACCGAACAAAACGAAAGGCATTATCATCATTCAAAAACGTACCATCGGCATGTCTTCCCTGAGCATAACCGGTTCGCGGATCGATTACATTTTTATAGTTCATTGCTCGCTTGGAAAGAGCCTCATAATCGGCTTTTTCCCCTAATTTTTGAGCAACTTGTGCCAAAACATAATCATCATAGGCATATTCAAGAGTTCTCGAAACCTGTTCGCAAGTATGGAAGGCTTCCTTTACCGAATCCTCCAATGGGATATAACCATATTTTAAGTAGGAATTCAAAGCCCGACGACCTTTTCCATTTTTGTATTCTTCAAACGAAACAGGTTCATTGAACGCGTTCTTTCTCATAGCCTCATAAGCTTTACGAACATCAAATCCTTTAATATCCTTCATAATGGCATCACCAATAACCGAGATACTATGATCTCCTATCATCGCTGCCGTATAGCTATTCCAACATGGAAATATAGGCAACCAACCTCCTTGGTTGTATTTATCAATAAGCGACCGAACCATATCACCCTCACGTACGGTATCTATAATCGTAAGCAGAGGATGAAGAGCCCGATAGGTATCCCACATACTGAAATCTGCATAATAATCACCCTTTTGAGTATAGCAAATCGGTGTTCCTTTGGAAAAGGCAGGATAAGCACCATCTACATCATTAAATACATGAGGAAGAAATGAAGTTCTATACAAAGCTCCATAGAATTTTTCCTTTTCTCTACGATCACCCCGTACTTCTATTTTTCCCAACTGTTGTTCCCAATCTTTTTCCAATCGACTCTTTACACCGGCAAAATTCCAATTCTGAATCTCACTGTTCAAATTTTTTTCAGCTCCTTCAAAACTGACAAAAGAAGAAGCCGCCTTTATCAAGACCGACTCTTTATCTTTTACTCTAAACCCTATATAGGCTCCTATTTTGATTGATTCTCCGATTGATGTTTTACCGGACAAGACCAACGAGTCTTGATAGACACCATACTTTTCCGGATTCTTCTCATAACGAATAATGAAATATCCGTTGAAGCCTGCCGATTCTCCCCATCCTTGATAGATACGATGTACGGGATTATATCCTCTTATTTCCTTTTTTGCCAAATCTATTTCGATATACCCTTGTCCATAATCACTATTGGGATTAACTATCAGATAAGCCATCCCAGCTTTATCATATGTAAAGCGAAATATAGCGGAACGCGATTGAGCTGTCATTTCTGCCCGAGTTCGGTAATCATCAAGATATACGGAATAATAAGAAGGGGTAGCAATTTCATTTTTATGTGAGAACACACTGGCCCTTTGTTCGGGCTGTGTTTTAAGCATTCCGGTCACACTCATCAAAGTCATAGAACCATAATCCTGTGTACAACCACCCACAATCCAATGTGAGTTTCTAAAACCTTGTATCTTTGAATCTTTATAATAATAGGGAGCAATACATTTGCTTTCCGTATCTTGTGTCTGCGGTGTCCAAAAGTTCATTCCGTGCGGCATGAGTACAGCAGGTAAAGTCTGACCGTATTCCTCGGAATGTTTTCCGAAAGTTCCGGCAGAAGCTGTTGTATTAGCGGCAGTACCCACGCGTGTATCTATATATTGTTGCAGCAGTATTTGAGCTTCAGCTATACTGGAACGACATAAAAAACACAGTAAAAGAATATATAAACTCCTCATAATCGATTAAAGGTAAAAGAAAAGAGAAATAAAAAAGGGGAGAAGGCATAATATCTTTCAATAATAACCCAATAAGAAATTTATCATAAGCCTT
>CAZKSK010000173.1:0-5396 GCA_964555225.1 uncultured Bacteroides sp. | reverse complement strand
AATGCTATTGTAGGATTTTCGGATATCATAGCCGATACTTCTTATCATCTCACAGAAAAAGATAAAAAAGAGTTCGTAAAATTAATTCATGCTAACAATCATATACTTATAAATCTAATAAACGATATTCTTGATATTTCAAGACTTGAAAGCGGAGCTTACGAATTGAATATGGAAGATGTAGAAGCTAATACCATCTGTAATCAAACTATTAAATCCGTGCAAGATCGTGTTCAAAAAGATGTTCGGTTAACATTTAGTCCATCCGCTGAAGAAATTTGGCTACACACGGATGTAACCAGAGTCTGCCAATTATTAACAAACTTACTGACCAATGCATGCAAATATACAGAAAGAGGAAATATAACTCTTTCTGTTAAGAAACAAAATAAAGAAATAATATTCTCTGTTGCTGATACGGGATGTGGCATTGCACCGGAAAATGCAGAACGAATATTCGATCGTTTTGAAAAGCTCGGGTCCTTTAAACAAGGTACGGGATTGGGACTAAATATTTGTCGGATAATTGCAAGATTGTTGCACGGAGATGTTAAATTAGATACAGCATATACAGGTGGATCAAAATTCTTATTTATCCTTCCAGCATAATCATATTTAGTTTTATCTAATTACGATTTATGCTAATTCTTTTATTCTACGTCTTATTCTTAACTTCCAAATTAAAAATAAATACATAAAAAATTGTATCTTTGCAGTCATTTAATAGAATAATAGAAACTAAGATAGAACCATGGAAAAAGAAAAAATCATTTTGACCGGCGACCGTCCTACGGGAAGATTGCACATAGGTCACTATGTAGGCTCTCTAAAACGTAGAGTGGAATTACAGAATTCAGGAATATATGACAAAACTTTTATATTCATTGCTGATGCACAAGCATTAACTGACAATATAGATAATCCTGAAAAAGTTCGCCAAAATGTTATAGAAGTCGCTTTAGATTATCTGGCTTGTGGACTAGATCCGACAAAATCTACGATATTCATTCAGTCTCAAATACCCGAACTCTGCGAACTGACTTTTTATTATATGGACTTAGTAACGGTATCTCGTCTACAACGTAATCCTACTGTAAAAACAGAAATCCAAATGAGAAACTTTGAAACCAGCATACCGGTAGGCTTTTTCACTTATCCTATTAGTCAGGCAGCAGACATCACGGCTTTTAAAGCAACCACTGTTCCTGTAGGAGAAGATCAAGAACCAATGCTGGAACAGACACGCGAAATTGTACGACGCTTCAATTATATTTATGGAGAGACCCTGGTCGAGCCCGAGATTCTTTTACCAGACAATGCCGCTTGTCTTCGTCTTCCCGGTACAGACGGAAAAGCTAAAATGAGTAAATCTCTGGGTAATTGCATATACCTGTCGGACTCAGCCGATGAAGTAGAAAGAAAAGTAAAGAGCATGTTCACAGATCCTGATCATCTCCGTGTACAAGATCCAGGTAAACTTGAAGGGAATACAGTATTCACTTATTTGGATGCATTTTGCAAACCGGAGCATTTTGAACGTTACCTTCCCGATTATTCTGATCTTAACGAACTGAAGGCACACTATCAGCGGGGAGGACTTGGCGATATGAAAGTAAAGAAGTTTCTAAATGCTATTATGCAAGAAGAACTAACCCCTATTCGTGAACGTAGAAAAGAATTTGAAAAGGATATTCCTGCTATTTATAGCATGTTGAAGAAAGGAAGTGAAATTGCTCGGGAAAAAGCGGCTCAAACTCTTGATGAAGTCCGTCGCGCTATGAAAATTAATTACTTTGATGATAAGGAACTCATAGAAGAACAAACAAAAAAGTTCAAAGAAAATATCTGAATATAATTAAATATGATAATAAAAAACCGAGGAGTACAAACTTCCCGGTTTTTTGATATAGACAAAAGCAAGTATTACAAATCAAAGCGATAACCCATAGTTAGGAAACCTGCTATATTGCGCGCATTAACGTTCTTAATAAGATCTAACATTCCAAATTGAAAATCGGCTCCGATTGTCATTCTTTGGAACTCAAGTCCCACACCTGCAGATATTCCTGCATCCAGTTTTTCTACATTACCATCATCAAAGGTATTAACCGAAGAAGAAGACGTTGAACCGGATAACGTTATGCTGGTTCTTTTCTTTCCATAAATTCCATAACCAACATAAGGTCCTATAGTGGAAACAATATTTACTCTAGGTGAAATATGGGTCCGATAACCTAACAAAACAGGAAGTTGTAAATAATTCTGATGATAAATCACTCGTGCCGTACCATCTGTTGAAGACGTACTGACAGCATTCAACACAGTCCCTTCATTTACAAAATACAACATTGGTTGAAGAAAGAATCTTTCATAGAGATAAAATTCTGTTCCAACACCAACTTTCCAATCATATTGCGCATCAGTACTACTTACTGCATCTCCCCGCCAGTCACTTTTTCCATATCCTGCCTTGATTATTAATGGTATCTGGGAAAAACTTGCCAAAGAAAATGCAATTAAAACTGTGAACATCAAAAATTTCTTCATGATTCCGTTTTTTTATTCATTAAACTTAATGTGACAAATGTAGATAAATAATCAATGTAGTGCAAATTAATATATTGAAAAGTCTTTTTCTATCAATAGAAAGTAAAACAATGCTGATAAAAGCCTATACATAGAAGTCCGATATCACTTAAAATTGATTATTTTCAATATTTCCCATTATTATTGCAACTTTTCGTATCTTTGATTCGTCTAATTAATATGTAACAAATAAATCTATTGATAAATAAACGATGATAAAACTCATTGACATTAACAAAACATACAACAATGGCGCTCCTCTTCATGTCCTAAAAGGAATAAATCTGAATATAGAGAAAGGGGAATTTGTATCCATTATGGGCGCATCGGGTTCAGGAAAGTCTACTTTACTCAACATATTGGGGATTCTGGATAATTACGATACTGGAGAATATTATTTGAATAATATATTAATTAAAGGTATTAGTGAACGAAAAGCCGCAGAATATCGTAATCGCATGATCGGTTTTATCTTTCAATCATTTAACTTGATTTCTTTTAAGAATGCCATGGAAAATGTTGCTCTCCCTTTATTTTATCAGGGGATAAGCAGGAAAAAGAGAAACATAATGGCTATGGAATATTTGGATAAATTAGGACTGAAAGATTGGGCAACTCACATGCCAAATGAGATGAGTGGCGGACAGAAACAACGTGTAGCTATTGCCCGTGCTTTAATTACGCAACCGCAAATAATACTGGCAGACGAACCAACCGGTGCTCTTGACAGCAAAACATCTGTAGAGGTTATGCAAATTCTGAAAGATCTTCATGACCAAGGTATGACGATTGTTGTTGTTACTCATGAGAGTGGTGTCGCCAACGAAACAGATAAAATTATCCATATCAAAGATGGAATTATCGGGAAAATAGAAGAAAATATAGACCATCATGCTTCACCTTTCGGAATCGACGGTATCATGAAATAATATGAAAAAACTATGATTGATCTTTGGCAAGAAATATATAGCACAATCAAACGTAATAAATTACGTACATTTCTCACCGGCTTTTCGGTAGCCTGGGGAATATTCATACTTATCGTTCTTTTGGGTGCTGGTAACGGACTGATACATGCAATGGAAAAAAATATGGAAGGAACGACTCTTAACATTATGCGTATTTATCCGGGTACTACCTCAAAAGCTTATCAAGGACTAAAAGAAGGAAGAGACATAGATCTCCATAACTCCGATGTTGAACGACTTCAGAATAACTTCAGTAAAAACATTCTCCAATCGGGAGCTTCCGTTTCTAAGAGCGGCGTTACCTTAACACAAGGAGCAGAATATACAAAAGTTACACTTAACGGAGTTTATCCACTATTCCTGAAAGTACAACGCTTAAATATCATAAAAGGACGTTTCATTGACGAAGCTGATATGAGCGACAACAAAAAAAATATTATTCTGAATTACAAAACCGCAAAAATTCTTTTTGACAAAGTAGAACCATTAGGCAAATATATCAAGGCAAATGATATGATGTATAAAGTAGTGGGACTTTATAAAGATCAAGACAATGAGGAATCAAACCGTGCCTATATTCCCTTTTCTACCTTACAGCTACTATATAATAAAGGAGATACGATAAGTAATATATCATTCTCGACCAAAGGACTGGATACTAAAGCTCAAGGCGACAAGTTCGAAAAAAAATATCGTAAAATGATGGGTGCAAGCCATCATTTTGATCCGCTTGACGATTCGGCTATCTGGATATGGAATAGAATGGAAAATTATCTTCAACAACAACAGGCTGACAGTATATTAAAAACAGCTATTTGGATTATTGGAATATTCACACTATTAAGCGGTATTGTAGGTGTTAGTAACATCATGTTAATTACGGTTCGTGAACGTACCAGAGAATTTGGCATACGAAAAGCACTTGGAGCTAAACCAAGTTCTATTCTCAAGCTTATCATTGTTGAAAGTATTACAATTACCGCAATTTTTGGATATATCGGAATGATAATAGGTATTGCAGTCACTGAATACATGAATTCAGTTATCGGAAATCAATTATTAAATGTAGGAAACGCATCAGAGGTCGTATTTCTTAACCCAACAGTAGATATAAGTATTGCCATTGAAGCTACAGTAGCATTAATCATTGCCGGAACTTTGGCCGGTTTCTTCCCTGCCCGCAAGGCAACGAAGATACGTCCAATCGAAGCATTAAGAGCAGAATAGATATGAAATTAGATTTAGATACTTGGAGTGAAATTCTCCTCACAATAACAAGAAACAAAACACGTAGTTTGCTTACCGCATTCGGTGTATTCTGGGGGATATTTATGCTAATCGCCTTAATTGGTGGAGGCAATGGGCTTCAACAAATGATGTCGCAAAATTTCGAAGGCTTCGCCACTAATTCAGCCTTTATTTATGCACAACCTACAGGAAAGGCATACAAAGGCTTTACTAAAGGCCGCCAATGGGATATGGAAATGTCCGATATAGAATTAATCAGATCTAAAGTAAAAGGGGTTGCATTAGCTACACCTAACAATTCTTCTTGGGGATTAAAAGCCATATATCAAGATAAAGAAGGTAGTTTTACGGTGAAAGGACTTTTCCCCGAATATAATCAGATTGAAGCACAAAAAATAGTCAGTGGAAGATATATCAATGATATAGATGTAGAAAATCAACGCAAAGTGTGTGTTATCGGAAAAAGGGTAAAAGAAAAGCTTTTCGCTAATGATGTAGATCCTTGTGGCAAATATATCAGTATTGACGGCACATATTATTACATAATAGGCGTTACTAATTCCGAAGGAAATATAAGTATCAATGGGCAGTCCT
>CAZKSK010000172.1:0-5397 GCA_964555225.1 uncultured Bacteroides sp. | reverse complement strand
ACATATCCACCACCGTCTGTTGTTGACCATTTCTTTCCTTCATAAGAGCTTTTTACTTTCCATAACATTCTTTCAGTTGCTGCTATCTGGTAAGGTCGCATCACAAGCAATGTATCACTTATGTCAAAAACAGAATAGGTAAGCAATACATTTAATAAAGTATGTTTTTGAAAAAAAGTTGCGGTAAAGTCTTTTAGGTCTTTGATTAGTGTATTGTCAGCCTTTGCCCAGTTCATGGTAAAGTCAAAACTGTTTTTATTTCGTTCAACCGTGTTGGCAAAATATCTACTGTCGGTTCCATTTGAAATGACAAAAACCTGGATGTATTTGTAGAGTGAACTTTGGCTATTAAAACTTTCTTTGGAGTAACGATGCACCTGATTAAAAGCCTCTCGTATTGCAACTCCACGTTTTTTAAGCTCTACCTGCACCAGGGGTAGGCCATTAACTAATATGGTAACATCATAACGATTTGTATGAGTTCCTTTTTGTTCAAACTGTTTTATTACCTGCACTTTATTTCGTATGATATTCTTTTTATCAACCAAGTAGATGTTTTGGATATGTCCATCATCAAACACAAAATCATAAATGTAGTTATCGTGTATTTTTCTTGTTTTTTCAACCAGGTTATCACTTGGTTTATCTAAATATTCTTCTACAAAACGAATCCACTCAGCATCCGAAAACACTACATCGTTAAGCGATTGAAGTTGCACTCTTACATTCGCCAACATCGCTTCCAGTGTATTGATGTTTATAGGATTTTCATAACCCTGATTGATTAGGTCTTGAATAAATTCCTTCTCCAATGCTGCCTCTGTTTGGTAAACAGCAGGTGCTTCATTCACTTCATAATACTTGGTGAATTTATCAAGTACAATAAAATTGTTTGATTCTGCTATGGTTTTATACTGTGACATTCTGTTCTGTTTCGCTATTACTTACAATTGATTTGAATCCGTACATCCTTTTTATCTCACCTACTAAAAAGCCCAATACTCTCTTATCATTTTCTTCCACAATCGAAATTTCATCGCCATTGTGTTTAGAATGACTTGAGAGATTTATTATTCGCTTATAATACGCTTCCCGTGATTCCTGCGGTAAAAGCTCTTCCCATTTATTGTATCCGAGAAAAGTAGACGTCTTTTCTAATATGTTACGAAGAAAGTTGAAATGAAACTTTTTAATATCACTTGGCGGTTGTATTGCTTTCTCCAATTCTGATAAAAGAAATAAGTGATAAGAGAAAGGAGAGTCACTTGCCAGCTCACCCATGGAAAAAGTACCATCATTTATTTTTTCCAACCGCATTTTTTTTGTGCTTTTCACTCTATTAAATTCATTAAAAAGCACATTGTAGAATAACGGATTATGTGTAGTTATTATGAATTTTAATTCTGAAGTGCTTGACTTTATTAATTCAGCAATATTTACAGCCAATTCAATCAGGTGAGTATCATCTAATGAGCTTACCGGGTCATCAATGAAAATATAATCCAGATTATTATATTGGTCAGTTTCACGAATTTCTTTTTCAGCAATATTTAGTACACTGACCACTTGCTCCATTAAGCTAAAGAAAACACTCCAGATAAAACAACTTTCTTCGCCTTTCGATATTTTTACAAATTCAGTATCATTTTCATTTCCCCGCTCAAATGAAAAGCGTACCTCAGTGAAATCTTCACTGAATTGTGGGGTTAATTTATCATTCGTTAATTGCTGAAAATTCTCAACAATATTTCTGTCCTGACCTTGTTCACGAAGTACCCAATTTGTAAAACTATTTGGCTGTATTTTTAGCTTCCTATCTGAGTCAGCATCCAAATCATTATCCCAGTAGAACAAATCTTCTGTAAAAGCATTATAGTAAAGTATTTTAATGCCTGGTTCTTCTTGCTGCTCTGCTTCAAGTTCTTTAGGGGCTATCAACTCTTTAAATTGTCGGGATAGCCTTGTTTTACCAGATCCATTGAAAGCATAGATTAGCTGTACTTTTTTATCAGCATCTTTAAGTGTTTGGGCTATTTCGATTAATGACTGTGCCATTTTATGATTCTATGGTATTCTGATGAAACGTTAGTAATAAATCCCGGAAATACTCATACTGCTTTTTCCTTAACTCAATTTCCTTTGGTAAACCTTCGCTTATTGAAGTAGTGAGTATGTCGAATTTATCGAGGATGTCAACAATGTGTTGTTGTTCTTTTGGTGATGGAACCGGTATCAAAACCTTTTCTAAACCCCTTGCATTAATGGCAGAGATTTTACCCGAAGAAATATGCTTTTTAATTTGGTCGTGGAATTGTTTAGTACGAGTAAAATAAGCAACATACTTAGGGTTTAGTTGGCTTCTATAAGTAAAACAAGCGTCATGAATAACTACACCTTCATTGCCTAACCAAGCCGTTCCCAATCCAATATCTTCAATAGTTTCTCCGGCAGCTACAATTACAACATCACCATTTTCAGCTATCCTTAAATTTTTTCTTTCTACTAACTCCTTACTAAGAAATGATTTACTTTCCTTAGCCCAGGTTCCATAATAAGTGTACATCTCCCCGTAATGAATACAAGGAACACCCTCTGAAATCATATCGTCTTTTACGAAGCGTTTGCCTCTTTGAAATATACCTAACTCACTCATAGTTAACCATTTATACCCCCCCCCATTTAATTTAGTGAAATTCAACAGTTTGTCACGATAGTGTTCATACTGTTGTTTACGAGCTGTAAGCTCTGCTGTAAGCTCTGCTGTAAGCTCTGCTGTAAGCTCTGTGAAGTTGTCGAGAATACGAACAATTTCTTTTTGAACTGAATGCGGAGGGATGGGGATTGAAAGGTTTGCATAATTACTAATCCATTGACGTTTATGGTCACCCTCAACTAATCCACTTGGTAAAGTATTTAACCAATAATAAATAAACTTCAACAACGCTTTAGATTCATCTTTAGAAGTAATCATTTTCATTGCTGATGATTTAGCCTTAAAGTCAAAATCAACCCATTTATTAGCAGTAGTAAAATCATCAAAAATGATAACAGGATTTTCAGATGCTTTGTAAATGCCGTCAGTTTCATCTGTATAACCAAGAATAAAAGTTTTACCCGCTGTCAATACAGGGGTTGGAAAATTGTCGTTATAATTATTTGTTTTTACCAAATATTTAGTTGGTTGCTCATAATCTGCAACTTCTCCCAAAGGCATCCATTCCACTTCTGCACCTTGTAATAATTTATCTAAATAACTCATGCTTCAATTTCTTTTATGATTTCATCAATACTTGTACGCAAGGCATTTATTTTCTCTACTGTTTTTGAAATTTCTGCGTTTAACTTTTTAATATCCACCTGCTCCCGGTTGTCTTCTGCTTCCACATATGAACTCACGGAAAGGTTGTAATCATTTTCTGCAATCTTGTTATTGTCGACAGATTTTGAGACATGTTCTACATCTTGTTTGCTGTCGAACAATTCCATAATTCTTCCAATGTGGTTGTCTTTAAGTACATTGTTATTCGTTTCCTTTTTGAAAAAATCTTCATCGCTTGCATCAATAAACTGGATTTTATTTTCAGTCTTATGTTTTGAAAGTACCAGTATGTTTACGGAGATAGTAGTACCGTAAAATAAGTTTGGTGCTAAAGAGATAATGGTTTCTACAAAATTGTTGTCCACCAAATACTTTCTGATTTTCTGTTCGGCACCGCCCCTGTAAAAGATGCCAGGGAAACAAACAATAGCTGCCCTGCCTTTACTGGATAGATAACTTAGAGCATGTAATACAAAAGCGAAATCTGCTTTTGATTTAGGAGCCAACACACCGGCTGGAGCAAAACGGTCATCATTAATCAGCGTTGGGTCATCGTCACCAATCCATTTGATGGAGTAAGGAGGATTAGAAACGATGGCATCGAATGGTTTTTCATCTCCATAGTGAGGGTCAATGAGTGTATTGCCAAGTGCAATATTAAACTTGTCGTAATTGATGTTGTGCAAAAACATATTCATACGGGCAAGATTGTAAGTGGTGTGGTTCACCTCCTGCCCATAGAAACCTTCTTCAATAATATGATTGTCGAAATGCTTTTTGGCTTGTAACAATAACGAGCCTGAACCAGCCGCAGGGTCGTATATCTTATTTACTTTGTCTTGCTTGTGCATTGCCAATTGGGCAATCAGTTTTGAAACGTGCTGTGGCGTAAAAAACTCACCACCTGATTTGCCTGCATTGGCTGCATAGTTAGAAATCAAAAACTCATAGGCATCGCCAAAAAGGTCAATGTGATTATCTTCAAAGTTCCCAAAATTCAGTTCTTCCACACCTTTCAGAACAGATGCTAAACGGATGTTTTTGGCTTCAACGGTATTACCAAGCCGTGTGCTTGTTGTATCAAAGTCAGCAAACAAGCCTTTAATATCCGGTTCGGATGGATAACCATTTGCAGAACTTTCAATGGAATCAAAAATGGCTTTTAGTTCTGTATTAAGATTTGGGTTGGTATTGGCAGTCTTGGCAACATTCACAAAAAGTTGGCTTGGATAAATGAAGTAACCTTTTGTTTTAATTGCATCGTCTTTTATCTCAGGCGTAATTACATCATCTGATAATTTTGCATAGTCAATGCTTTCATCACCACCTTCAATGTAATTGGTAAAGTTTTCACTAATGAAGCGATAAAAGAGTGAACCCAATACAAACTGTTTAAAGTCCCATCCATCCACAGAGCCACGAACATCGTTGGCTATTCTCCATATTTTGGCTTGCAATTCTTGTCGTTGTGCTATGCTTGTCATTTTTATTTATTCATTTACTATTTTATACTCCAGAACTTTGCAAAATTTATTAAAGACTAAATTATACATTCTTTGTTTTTTTCTTTTTGGAAGGATTGGTTTCGTCAATTTTTTCCAACAACTCGGTTCTCACTAATTCATAAGCTGCCTGCTGGTCGTAATTTTCTGTTGGACGTATCAGGCCGGTTATGTCACCGGTAAACTCATCATCCTCCATTTTAGCTTCCATGTTCAGCAAATACATTTTCTGAGTTGGCGGATGCTCTACAGAAAACTGCATGTATTCGTGATAGCATTTCAGGATAGCTTCTTTATTCATATCAGGCACATCCACCAATGCTTTGTGCATATCATACAAATCCCTTCCCTTCCTGCGCTGATACAATGCCCTCAGCTTTGTACCGAGTAACTCTTCCAACTGATAAGTAGTGAGGTTGCAGGAACCGTTAAACCATGATGATTTAACCTCAAAAGGAAATTGCTTATACCCTAATACGGTAAAGTGTTCCCGGCAATTGGTTTCAATTTTTAACCGTAAAGTTTGTACCGGCGGAAATTCGGATTCAAATTTATACTTCAGTGTATTGTTGCTTT
>CAZKSK010000171.1:0-5446 GCA_964555225.1 uncultured Bacteroides sp. | reverse complement strand
TAACGAATAAGGCTTTGTCTTCTTCAAGTATAAGATCGGAATTCATTAAACTGTCAGCTTGTATTTTATCTTGATCGTTCCATAAACCTGAAACCCAAATGCGATTGAACATTTCTTTTTGTATCGTTTCATGGTATTTCATGGTTTCAACGCGTTTTTCCTTTTCCTTAAGTAGCTCATGCAAAGCATTATCTTGTACATATGCTTCTAACATTAGTTGGTAATCACTAATTGATCGATAAGGTTGATGCAATATGTCGGAACGCTTGGAATAATATATCGACGGATAATTTGTGTCTAAAATATCACGAATTCGATCGGCCATCATATAGGCATCGTAAACCAGTTTGCCGAAGATATTATGTCGTTCGGGATCAGGTATATCTTCATGAGCATAATAGAGCATATTCTTATAGGTACCGGCCATATCCGTGATTGCATCATCCATTGTATTATCGGGCAGAAATTTGGCATAAAGAAATAATTCGTCTATGGCTTTTCTTAGTTGTCTGTCATTTAACAATGATATGATATAATCATATTTTTGATCAGGTGTCATTAAGTCGAGCATGGTTATAATGCTTATTGTTTTTTATTATTTGTATATGAACGATCGAAAAGGTTGTCGCCTTTGTATTTTTTAGGTACCAGATTATTGTTGTGGAGCCATTTTAAAAGGTCCTTCCAATCATTATCTGATAGTAGTTGTGCCGGCTGAAATACCGGAACTTTCACTGAGTCTACAATGTTATATGGTGTCTTATATTTGCGGATTAATAGTTTTTTTATTGTTTTTGACGTGTCATTCTTAAGAAATCCTACAGCCCTATTATATCCTTGAATCAAAGCTTTTACAGCATTATTTTTTTTATTGATTGTTTTGTTACGTAAAGCCAAACCACACAAGTGGAGATGAAGTTTTTCGCTGCTTTCCAGTCTGCTATTTTTTCCTAATACAGCCAGTTCCGTTGCATCGGGTTCAGGGAATGCAGCTGCGTCAATTTGTCCGTTTTTCAACATAAGCATTCTTATATTCATATCATTGATTTCGGGTTTGCAAATGCTGTCCTGACTCATCTTTATATTGGAAATGATTTTATCAACAAAATATTCTATGCTCGTATAGTGTGAAACGGCAATGTTTTTCAGATTCAGATCTTTGAGTTTCTTTACTGCAGATTCTCTGGAACCGATCAGATAAAAATTTCCATCGGTTTGCATGACAATAGAGATGCTGTCACCCTTTGATTGTATAATGGCAGCATCGGCTAAACCCACAATGAATCCATCCAGACTACTATCTTTGTGTATAGCGGCATTTCTGTCACGTTCGGAATTGAATAGTTTAAAATAGACTTTTAATCCGAGTGAATCATAAATACCTTTTTGTTGCGCAACTAAAAAAGGCAAATAGTCCAAAGACTGCAATGTTCCGATTTTCATTGTATCCAGATATCGGACCGGTTTAACGTCTTTTCCTCTGTTGCAAGCAATGACAGTAGCTAGAAGGCAGAGAATAAACAGAATTTTTCTCATATTTTGAATGCTTGTCTTTATATGATAAAAAAGGCAACTTGATAGTTCCGCAAGTTGCCTTTTATGTATGTAGGAATATGATTATCCCTTAATAGCTGCGATACCCGGGAGTGTTTTACCCTCAATAGCTTCGAGTAAAGCTCCACCACCTGTAGAAATGTATGATACTTGATCGGCCATGCCGAATTTGTTGATACATGCTACGGAGTCACCACCGCCAATCAAAGAAAATGCACCGTTTTTGGTTGCTTTTGCAATAGCTTCTGCAATGGCTCTTGAACCTCCGGTAAAATTGTCGAACTCGAAAACACCGGCAGGACCATTCCAAAGAATGGTTTTTGCATCTTCAATAGCTGCAGCGAATGCTTTGGATGTTTCAGGACCGGCATCCAGACCTTCCCAACCGTCTGGAATTTCATTAGCCGGAACAATCTGTGTCTTAGCATCATTTGAGAAAGAATCAGCAGCAACACAGTCTGTGCCTAATACCAGATTAACACCTTTTTCCTTCGCTTTTGCAATAACATCAAGTGCGACGTCAAGTTTGTCTTCTTCACAAATGGAATTACCGATTTTGCCGCCGAGAGCTTTAGCGAAAGTATATGTCATACCACCGCAAAGAATCAGATTGTCAACCTTTCCAAGAAGATTTTCTATTATACCGATTTTGGTTGAAACTTTAGAACCACCCATGATAGCAGTGAAAGGACGTTTGATGTCGCTTAGTATATTATCGACAGCCTTAACTTCTTTTTCCATCAAGTAGCCCAGCATCTTATGATCAGCATCGAAATAGTCGGCAATGATTGCAGTTGAAGCGTGTTTACGATGAGCTGTACCGAAAGCATCGTTTACATAACAATCTGCATAAGAAGCAAGTTTTTTTGCGAACTCTTTTTGAGGAGCTTTCATCGCAGCTTTAGCAGCAGCTTTTTCTTCATCCGTTGCAAATTCACCTCTTGGTTTTCCTTCTTCTTCTGCATAGAAGCGAAGATTTTCAAGCAATAGGGCTTCACCCGGTTTCAATGCTTTAACAGCGTCATCGGCTTTCATACAATCAGGAGCAAACTGAACTTTTACGCCCAATCTATCTGAAACAGTGTCAACAATTTGTCCCAAAGAAAACTTCATATCGGGATTCTTCTTTGGTTTACCCATATGTGACATAATGATGAGGCTTCCTCCGTCAGCTAAAATTTTCTTTAAAGTGGGAAGAGCGCCGCGAATACGAGTGTCATCGGTGATTTTTCCGTTTTCATCCAAGGGGACATTGAAGTCCACGCGAACTATTGCCTTTTTTCCGGCAAAGTTGAATTTGTCAATGGTCATCATAATTCTTATTTGTTTAAAAGTGATAATTTCTTTTTATTACGAATGCAAAGTTAGAGAAAATAATCGAATTAATTTCTATGACTATTCTTCTTTTTGCTTTGATAGTTCTTTTCTTTTACACTTTTTGGCTGACAGAACGTATTCCGTTTGTCTTTTTGTAATATTTACATAGCAATTGAAGTCCGCAAAGTTCACAATGGGGATTACGTGAAGTACATGTATATCGTCCATGCAGAATCAGCCAGTGATGTGCTTTTGGAATAAGTTTTTCAGGGAAATATTTTATAAGTTCCTTTTCTACACTGTAAGGTGTTGTGCAACTGTCATTAACCAATCCGATGCGGTGGCTGACTCTAAAAACATGGGTATCTACAGCCATAGCTGCCTTATTGAATACAACAGATTGAATTACATTGGCCGTTTTTCGTCCTACACCGGGAAGTTTAAGTAATTCTTCCATGGTAGAAGGTACTTCACTTTCAAAATCTTTAACAAGCATTTTGGCCATCCCTACCAGATGTTTGGCTTTGCTATTAGGATAACTGACACTATGGATGTATTCGAAAATAGTTTCCGGTGTACTGCTTGCCAGAGCTTCGGGGGTGGGGTAGTCATGAAAAAGCGGAGGCGTAATCATATTTACCCTTTTATCTGTACATTGAGCCGAGAGAATTACAGCAATCAGTATCTGGAACGGATTTTCATAATGTAATTCTGTTTCGGCAACAGGCATTTCCTTTTCGAAATAAGCGATAACTTGATTATATAAATCTTGTTTTTTCATAATGATTTATCTTAATCGATTTTGTTGAAAATGTGGAGTTACTTTCAGGTTGAAATAAAATACCGAAATAACCGTGAGCACGGCTCCAAATAAATATGCATAACCGAAATTAGTGAATTGAGAGATACATCCTCCTAAAAAAATACCGATTCCGATTCCTACGTCCCAAGATGTCAGATAAGTGGAAGTAGCAGTACCTCTTTGACTGTTAGGAGCCAGATTGACGAATAAGGTATTATAAGCAGGAAATATTGTGCCAAAGCCTATACCTTGCATAATTGCTACCGAAAAGAATACGAAAGAACATAAGGTTGTATTCCATTTGATGAGGTACATGCAGCAACCTAATAAGCAGAAACATAGAACTGCAATATAGAGACCGATGGAAATTACGGAAGTTATTTTGCCTTTGTCTACCAATTTTCCGCTAAAGATTCGAGAGATAGCCATACCCAAAGCAAGCAAGGTAAAGAAAAATCCTGTTTCTACTTTCATTCCTATTTGTTGGGCATAAATAGCAACATAGTTTGTTGTCATTCCATATGGGATAGAGATGAGAAGAAGGGCTATTCCGGCAGGAATACCTTTCAAAAGAAGAAAGCGATCTAATGAAATAGGAGCTTTTCTTTTTTGCAATGGTTTGTGTGGAGCTCTTACCAATTGTGCGAATAAAAGTCCTAGAGTGCATGAAACAAGGGCACAGAAAAAGATGGTTGAGTAGGAAGCCCCGTTATTATGTAAAAACAATCCGAACATGGGTCCCATACTCATCGCAATATTATTTGAAAGCCCATAATAACCCAAACCTTCACCTCGGCGACTTGATGGCATGATGTCAATGACGACTGTATTTCCTCCCACTGTGACTGTTCCGAAAGCCAAACCATGCACGATTCTCAGAATAATGAATAAAGTGAGTGTTCCGGCCAACAAATAACCTCCGAAAATTGCAGTGAAGATAAAATAAGCTAGAATATATAA
Organism: uncultured Bacteroides sp.; assembly: GCA_964555225.1. Classification (GTDB taxonomy): domain Bacteria; phylum Bacteroidota; class Bacteroidia; order Bacteroidales; family Bacteroidaceae; genus Phocaeicola_A. The sequence goes on along the minus strand of CAZKSK010000171.1, from coordinate 813 downwards.
CGGTTTTCTGTAAAAAGAGTCCAGCAAGAAACCGGAAAAGGGCCTTATACATAAGGCTGCGATAGTATAGCACGACAATACCGCCCCGATAGTGGCATTGTCGGCTCCAAATGTATCTTTTAAATAAAAAGGGAATATAGGCAATAACAGCCAAAAAGCAAAATAAAGAAGAAAATTAGCTGTTAGAATACAACAATAACTTGGTGTAATTAGCCTCTCTTTATTCATTTAATTTGCTGCCTCAAATTCTTTTAGGAAACGAGTATCATTTTCAGAGAACATACGCAAATCTTTTACTTGGTATTTCAAGTTAGTGATTCGTTCAATGCCCATACCAAAAGCATATCCGCTGTATTTTTTGCTGTCGATACCATTATTGTCAAGTACGGCAGGATCAACCATACCACATCCTAAAATTTCTACCCAACCTGTACCTTTACAGAACGGGCAACCTTTTCCTCCGCAGATATTGCAACTGATATCCATTTCGGCTGAAGGTTCCGTAAAAGGAAAATAAGAAGGACGAAGGCGAATTTTAGTTCCTTTTCCGAACATTTCCTGAGCGAAAAGTAGCAATACTTGTTTCAGGTCGGTGAAAGAAACATGTTCGTCTACATAAAGGCCCTCTACCTGATGAAAAAAACAATGGGCGCGGTAACTGATAGCTTCGTTTCTGTATACTCGTCCCGGACAAATGACTCGTATCGGTGGTTGTGTTTTCTCCATTACACGACTTTGTACTGAAGACGTGTGAGTGCGGAGAATTATATCCGGATGGGATTCGATGAAGAATGTATCCTGCATATCGCGTGC
>CAZKSK010000170.1:0-5458 GCA_964555225.1 uncultured Bacteroides sp. | reverse complement strand
TATCGTGTTTTTCTCAACGATGGTTTCCTTCTTCGAAACCTTTCTATGTAAAATAAGTACAATAAAGACATATATTCTTCGTTTACACTCGATACATTACTCACAACACATTTTTTTACGGGCTCCTCCCGTTATAATTGATTTATAAAATTTTCAAGGTATTATTATATTTAAGAATCAATTATTTTAAAACGTTAGAATCAAATGAAAAGACCCTATTATGGCCTGTTATTGGCTATTGTAGTAGTTTCTTCATGTCAAAGAGTAAAAGATTACAAGGATACGGCGGATTACTCTATACAGGGAGATACTATTTATATACCTCAACGATCACCGTTGACAAAAAAAATCAAAACAGAAGAAACATCATTACATGCATACAGTCCCATATTCACAGCTTCAGGAGTAGTGGAAGCCATCCCAAGCAACTATGCCAAAGTAGCTTCTCCGTTTGCGGGACGCATTACAAAGTCATTCATCCGCCTCGGTCAGAAAGTATCTGCAGGCACTCCGCTCTTCGAAATCAGTTCGCCCGATTTTTACGAAGCGGTAAAAGAATATTTCCAGTCACAACAAGAGACAAAAGCGGCATATATCAATATGCAGCGTGAAAAAGATCTGGTAAAGAACAAAGTAGGTGCTCAAAAGGAACAGGAAGACGCCGTTTTGGATTATGAGCTGAAGAAGAAAAATTATGAAAATGCAAAAGCGGCTTTATCCGTATATCACATATCACCCAAAGATATGGTTCTCGGAAAGCCTTTGATCGTCCGTTCTCCCATAGCCGGCGAAGTTGTGGAAAGCGATATCGTTATCGGTCAATATTTGAAAGAAGATGCCGATCCGATAGCCACTATAGCCAACCTCAACAAAGTATGGATGGTAGCCCACGTAAAAGAAAAAGACATCCATCTGATACACAACCTGTCGAATGTCGGCATATCACTTATCTCCATGCCCGATAAAGAAATCCAAGGAAAGATATTCAATATCGGACAGATGATGGATGAAGACACCCACTCGGTAAAAGTCATCATTGAATGTGACAACTCAAACAGAATGATGAAACCGGGTATGTATGGAAACGTAAAACTTTCCGACAAAGCCGTACAAAAAATCATTTTGCCTGCTTCCGCAATATTACAGGAAGAAAACTCCACTTATGTATTCGTTAAAGCCGGAGAAAATAAATATGTAAAAAGGGAAGTCAACATCGTCACTGTGCCTAACAAGAAAGTTGCCATTCTTTCGGGTTTGGAATCCGGAGAACAGGTCATCACCGAAGGAGCTTTTTATTTGAACGATATCTTCTAGGCCATGAAAAAACTGATTGAATTAGCCTTCCATCGTCGCGGGTTGATGATGGTGGCCTTCTGCTTTATTGCAGCCATCGGATACTATTCATGGAAACAACTGTCCATCGATGCATATCCGGATATAGCCGACGTGACCGTGCAGGTTATTACTCAAGTGCCCGGACTGGCTGCAGAGGAAATCGAACAACAAATCACTATACCTATCGAACGCTCGTTGAACGGACTGCCCGGAACAACGGTCATGCGAAGCCGCAGTTCATTCGGAATCTCAACCATCATTCTTGTTTTCGAAGACGGAATAGACGATTATTGGGCCAGACAACGAGTACAGGAACGACTCACCGATGTGGATCTTCCCTATAATGCCGTTCCTTCCCTGAACCCTCTTACTTCGCCTATCGGTGAGATATACCGTTATGTCATAGAAAGCAAGAACCACAGTTTAAGGGAACTGACCGACATTAATAAATGGGTCATCATCCCCCGACTCAAACAAGTGGTAGGTGTAGCCGATGTAAGTAATTTCGGCGGTATCACGACCCAATATCAAATTGAAATTGATCCGCACAAAATGGAACAATATAACGTGACCTATTCGGATATCAAAGACGTTATCGAGAAGAATAATGTGAATGCCGGCGGAAGCATACTCCAGCAAGGAGATTTAAGTTATGTCATCCGTGGAATCGGATTGGTCAAAAATTTGAATGATATCGGGAAAATCGTTATCAGTTCAAGGAACGGAGTTCCGGTATACATCAATGATGTAGGAACATTAAAATACGGGAACCTGGAACGGAAAGGTGTATTGGGATTCTCCAGCGACTCTACCAACCTTTCGGACGGAGTAGAAGGCATCGTCCAAATGCTACGTTTCCAGAATCCTTCCAAAGTACTTGACGGAATACATGCCGCCATTGCCGAACTCAATCACGGAGAACTGCCCGAAGGGGTCACGATTCATCCCTTTGTAGACCGTACTACATTGGTCCACACCACCCTTCACACGGTTTCGCGAACACTTCTGGAAGGTATGGCACTGGTCTTATTGGTATTATTCGTATTTCTAGGGAACTGGAAAGGCGCGGCCATCGTTGCTGCAACAATTCCCCTGTCATTATTGGTTGCATTTATCTTAATGCATCTCACGGGAATACCGGCCAATTTATTATCCCTCGGAGCTATCGATTTCGGTATCCTTGTCGACGGATCCATCGTCATGATGGAAACGATACTGAAAAAGAGAGAAAGCAAGCCGCTCACTCCTTTGGAAGAAACTTCCGTTCTGAAACGGACTTTGGAGGTAGCCAGACCTATCCTCTTTTCCACTTTAATTATCATTACCGCCTATCTTCCCCTGTTTACCTTCCAGCACATAGAAAAGAAGCTCTTCACTCCTATGGCTTACACGGTAGGTTATGCACTGATAGGAGCTCTATGCGTATCCTTTCTTCTCACTCCCGGTCTGTCATTCATGGCATATCGGAAACCATACAAGATATTCCACAACAAATGGCTTGAGAAATTATCGAACGCATATCATCGACAGACAGTCAAAATTCTGGCAAAGCCTAAAATAGTATGGAGACCACTCATCGTGATCCTTATATTAGCGGTGGGTTTGAGTTGGATGGTAGGAAAAGACTTCCTTCCGCCTCTTGATGAAGGTTCCATTTGGGTACAAATGCAATTTCCTCCGGGAATATCGCTCGAAAAATCCAAACAGATGGCTGCCGATTTCAGGAAAGAGATTAAAAAATTCGACGAAGTATCTTATGTTATGACACAAGTAGGACGTGACGACGGAGGAACAGATGCTTTTTCCCTGTCACACGTAGAATGCTGTATAGGATTAAAACCCTACAACACATGGAAAAGCGGTCGGACAAAAGCCGAACTTGTGGACGCCATGTCGGAAAGACTTAAAAAGATGCCAGGTTATTCGGTCGGCTTCTCACAACCTATTCTGGATATGGTAATGGATCAGGTCGCCGGCGCCCATAGTGATCTTGCATTGAAGATTTACGGTGACGACTTGAAGGAAATTCGCCGAATCGGAACCAACATTGTCAATACGGTAAAAAACATCAAGGGAGCAGAAGATGTTACTATTGACCAGGAACCTCCCTTGCCGCAGTTGCAGATTATTGCCGACCGCGATAAAATAGCCCTTTACGGTTTGAACATCTCGGATGTAGCGGATATGATCGAGATGGCTATCGGCGGAACTCCCGTTTCCGAAATCTTTGTAGGCAGCAAGTCTTATGATGTTACCTGTAAGCTGAATTCGGAAAGCAGAAACACTCCGGAAAAAATAGGAAATTTGTTACTGACATCGAATACGGGAATCAAGATCCCGCTCTCACAGGTAGCCACCATCAAGCTGACTACAGGTGCAAGCTGTATCTCCCGTGAGATGAACAAGCGCCACCTCACAATCCGAATCAATCTTCGAGGAACAGATTTAACTTCGTTCTTGAAAAAAGCAAACCATGAAATAAACAAACATGTGCAGTATGATAAGAAAAATTTCCATTTGCAATGGGGCGGTCAATTCCAAAATCAACAACGCGCATATTCTAAGTTGGCAGTTGTCATCCCTCTGACTCTGGGTATTATGCTACTTCTGCTTTTCGCCGCATTCGGAAAATTCCGTCAGGCTATTCTGCAAATGAGCGTTATTCCACTGGCTCTTTTCGGAGGTATGCTTGCTTTGAATTTAAGAGGAATGACTTTGAATGTATCCTCGGCTGTCGGTTTCATTGCACTCATCGGTGTGGCCATCCAGAACGGAGTGATCATGGTTTCCCATATCAACAACCTCAGGAAAGGAGGGAAAAACCTCTATGATGCCGTCAGTGAAGGGAGTATGCATAGATTCCGTCCCATCATCATGACGGCAACCGTTGCCGTTCTGGGTTTACTCCCGGCTTCTATTACCACCGGTATAGGTTCGGACGTACAGCGTCCTCTTGCCACCGTAATAGTCTACGGTTTACTGTTTTCTACCGTCATCACACTCTACATTCTGCCTGCTCTCTATTATATGATGGAAAAACGGGCCGAAGATAAGTCTTTAAAAAATCACACTAAACCGGAATATTCAAATGAAACAACAGATATCGATATATAAAAGTCTAATGATTCTCCTGGCAAATATCCTGTGGCTTTCCACAGGATATGCCCAGGCTCTCCAAAAACCGATTTCCTTCCCGGCCTATATGGCAAAAGTTGATTCGGGCAATTTGGAATATGCCGCCCAGAAGTTAAATATAAGCATTGCAAAAGCAGAAGTCGTAGCCGCAAAAGTCAGAAACAATCCTGAAATAGGTTTTAGCTATTTCAATAATGAACAATCCCAAAAACAAATGGGCTACGGAGGCTCCGTTTCTCTATCCCAGACCTTTACGTTCGGGAAAAGAGCAGCAGCCATAGATCTTGCAAAAAGCAATAACGAACTCACCTCTTCCCTCTTGTCGGATTATCTCCGGAATCTTCATGCCGATGCGGCTATCTACTATTACGGTGCATTGAAACAAAAAATGCTTTATGAAGTAAAAAGAGATGCCTATCAAAGAATTCATGAGCTGGCGCAGTCAGACAGTATTCGCGCTGCCAAAGGTAAGATAATGGAAATAGACGCCTTACAGAGTAAGGTGGAAGCAGGACTCATGCTCAACGAACTGTTCCAATCGGAAACGGAAAAGAACCAAGCCTTTACCGGTTTGTCACTCTACATGGGTAATAACAAAGCAATGGCCGTTTTATGTCCCGAAGCGGGAATAAAACTCGCCTATCGGGATTTCCATCTGGCGGAATTGATAGAAATAGGGAAAATGCAGAGAGCCGATCTCGTTGCCGCCTTACAAAACATAGACGTGGCAAAAAAAGAAGTAAAAGTAGCACAAAGAGATAATAATTCGGATGTTACCGTTTCCGTAGAAGCAGGACACAACTATGAAGTCAAAAACGAAATAGCACCCGCGCCTGCATTCAACAGTATCACGGCCGGTATTTCTTTTCCCCTGCCTTTTTCCAAATTAAACAGAGGAAATGTGAACGCCGCAAAACAACGTGTGCAGCAAGCTTCATTACTCTATGACCATGCCGCCCTGCAAGTGCAGAACGAAATAATACAAGCC
>CAZKSK010000169.1:0-5468 GCA_964555225.1 uncultured Bacteroides sp. | reverse complement strand
TTTTGTCGCTTTGCAAGCAAAATCCCACTAAACCCTATAGGTTGCGGATTTGAGGATTATTTAATGCAGCTCTGGCCGAACTATCCATAGGATTTAGTTTAGCCTGTATAAAATTCATAGCAACATACATTCCTAATAATGATCCCATAGGATTAAAAGCTTGAGCAAAATTCAAACGCCGTGTAGAAGTTTCTTCAGGTCCCATGGAAAGAATATACGGATTAGCACTAGTCTCTAAAAAAGATAATCCGCAGGTTAAAATAAAATAGGCAAAAAGAAAACCATAATACTCTCCTATCATCTTAGCCGGGAAAAAGAGAAAAGCTCCAATTGCATATAGACCAAGACCCATTAAAATCCCAGCTTTATACGAATATTTTTGTATGAACATAGCAGCCGGAAATGCCATAGCAAAATATCCGCCATAAAATGCCACTTGAACCAAAGCCCCGTCAGTAACACTCATACGAAAAATCTTAGAAAAAGCTTTAACCATCGGATTCGTTATGTCATTAGCGAATCCCCATAAAGCAAAACAAGAAGTAATCAAAATGAAAGGAAGTACGTAACTTATGCCCTCCTTATGTAATATTGGTGTGTTATTTTTCATATATTTATCAACTATATTTTAATAATAAGTTATTCCTCGTACAAGTGAAACATCCTTTCCATTAAAGTCCATTTTTCAGAAGATGTACAATCTTTTTTAGTAATATTCTGAAATGAAGACACATAATTTTCCCATTCCTCCTGTCTCGGTAATTTAGCAAGTTTTGCCATGGCTTCATTCCACTCAAAATCTAATGGAGTTTCGACTATCATAAATAACTTCGTACCTGAAATATAAATCTCCATGTCAAGAATGCCTACCTCACGTATACCCGCCAAGATTTCCGACCACGCACAATCTTCACTATGAGCTTTTCTGTATAAAGCAATCAATTGAGGATCATTTTTTAAATTTAAGGTTTGACAATAACGTTTCACTGGCTGATGGTATTCTTTTACCATATAGCCATCTATCATTTTTTTCGTTTCCACAAATATTATTTATTTTTAGATTAAACTAAAACAAAGGCTCTTACTTTTAAAAGTCTTGTAAAAGTACCAAAAAAATAGATTATAATAAAACAAACCGTTTTTTTTTACTTTCTTTGTGTTTTTTATTGTAATAACTCTACATTTCCTAATTTTTTTTAGTAGATTTTACTTACTTTTGCACAAAAATAAATTACATTTATGAAAAAGAAAATAGACATTTTTCTTCCTTATCATGAAAACCAAATTGTTGAAGTTCTTTCATTATTATCTCAACAACCCTATATAAACAATATCTTTCTTTTAGTTACAAAAAAGCCAAAAGATAAAACACCAAACGGTTGTCAGTTTTTAATTATTGATAACCTCACAAGCAATAAGACTCTTAAAATCATTTATAACGCTGCACAAACCGAAAATTTCCTACTTTATAAAAAAAACAATTTTCTTTCATTAAATTATCAAGCTATAGAACGTTTTTTGGACATAGAAAGTCAGACACAGGCATCTATAATATATTCAGATTATTTTCTTCAAAAAGACACCAATAGGTTAAAACATCCTCTTATTGATTATCAACCGATGAATTTACGTGATGATTTTGATTTTGGCTCTCTACTTTTGTTTCAAAAAAAAAGTTTGGGTCTCTACTTAAATGAAAAATCATTATATGAACTAAATAAACAAATAGGATATGCCGGTTTTTATTCTTATTGTTTATATTTGTCTGAAAAACAAAGAAAGGACTTGATTTTTCATATTAAGGAATATCTATATACGGAAAAAGAGTATGGAGAAATAAATAAAGGAGAAAAACAATTCGACTATGTTGATCCTCGCAATGATCAGATACAAAAAAACATGGAATTTGCTTTCACTTTATTTTTAAAAAGAAACAGATTATTTATACCGGCAACGAAACTCCGTAAAATCAATTTTATAGACGATACCATTTCATTTTCTGTCGAAGCGTCCGTAATTATTCCCGTTTATAATCGAGTTCGTACAATTAAAGATGCAATTAATTCGGCATTAGAGCAACAAACCAATTTTAAATTTAATGTGATTGTCATTGATAATCACTCTACTGACGGTACCACAGAAGAAATTAATCTTTATGCAGATGACAATAGGGTCATTCATTTGATACCTGAAAGAACAGATTTAGGAATCGGTGGTTGCTGGAATTATGCTATAAACAATAAAGAGTGCGGACGTTTTTCCGTTCAATTGGATAGTGATGATCTATATAGTTCACCAACCACTCTTCAAACCATTATTGATGGATTTTATCAACAGCATTGTGCCATGTTGGTCGGTAGTTATAAAATTACTGATTTTAATTTAAATCCCTTGCCTCCCGGTATTATTGACCACAAAGAATGGACTAAAGAAAACGGACATAACAATTTATTAAGAATTAACGGGATAGGAGCACCTCGTGCCTTTTATACTCCGGTTTTAAGAAATATAAATATTCCTAATGTAAACTATGGCGAAGATTATGCAATCAGTTTAACTATATCTTCAAAATTCAAGATAGGAAGAATTTTTGATGTATTATATCTTTGTCGGAGGTGGGAAGGAAATTCTGATGCAGCATTAGATCAGGAACGCATCAACATCAATAACCTTTACAAAGATAGTCTAAGAATAATTAATCTTTCCAATCGCTGTTACATTGAAAGAAAAAATATAAAAGATATCAATCTATCTGAATTCTTTGAATATCAACTAAATAAATGGGATAAAGTATCACAAAATTATGTAAATATCAATCAAATTAAAGTTCGTAATTTAGGAGATGTTTCCGTTCAATGGAATCCTAAAAGAATAAAATCCACTACTGCAAATGTTGAAAAAAGCGTTATAGAAAAAGGGACTTGTTTCCTATGTGAAGAAAACAGACCTTGGGAACAAGAATGGATTAATATATCTAAGAACTCCCGAACTACCAACACCTATTCTTTACCTCAAAAGCAAAAAGACAACAACCTTTTTCATCTTATGGTCAATCCTTATCCTATTTTAAAGGAGCACTATACTATAGTTAACGAAAAACATATTCCACAAACGTTTAACATATCTGAATTTTTTAATCTAATTCCTAAGTCTGAAAAATATATTTTATTTTATAATGGAGCAAAATGCGGAGCTTCAGCTCCTAATCATAAGCATTATCAATTAGGAAGTAGAGATAATATCCCTATACTTAAGAATTTGGCTCATTATAAGATTAAAAAATATCCACTAATAAATAAGCAAGAAGGACCTTTTTTTTATTATATAACCAATTATTGTGTTCCTGTTTTCTTTATTGACTCCTATAATAAGTCTGATTTCTTTGATATGCTCCCCAAAGAAATAGATGAAGAAGAAAGTAATATGAATGTTCTGGGTTTTTATCAAAAAAAGACAAATAAAAAAATTGTACTTGTTTTCCCAAGAAAAAAACATAGACCTGATTGCTTTTCTGCAAAAGGGGAAGAACAAATTTTAGTTAGCCCGGGAGCTTTAGATATGGCTGGATTATTAATTACACCCCGAGAAGAAGATTACCTTAAACTTACAGAAGAAAAAGCAAAAGCTATTTTACAAGAAGTATCCATAAGTAAAAAAGAAGCTGAATCTTTTATTGAAAATTTCACAGAACGATTAAATAAATAAAATTATAATGAAAGAACCAGATGTAAGTGTTGGCATTGTAAGTGCTCAACAGATATCATTTACTTTAAACAATAATTATTTTGCTAAGGGAGAAATCGTTTGTGGAAAACAAATTGTTTTTTTTAATGAAGGTGGCATTTCATGGAATGGTAATTTATATAAGGAATTGACTTTTACACCTCAAGATGAAAATACTTCATTTTCTTTATACGATGTAACTATAGGCATTAATTTCCATTGGGAAAGAAAAGAGACACAAATTTTCAATGGAATTCTTAAATTTGTTGTAGAAGAAGAAAAAATATGTGCTATCAATATTTTACCCGTTGAAAATTATCTAATTAGTGTCATTTCATCAGAAATGAATGCAGCCTCATCATTAGAATTTTTAAAGACCCATGCTGTTATCAGCAGAAGTTGGTTATTTGCACAGATGGAAAAGCGAAAGACTCTAGTACGTCAAGACAGTGGTTTCTTTTCCATCGTAAAAACAGAGACGGAATTTATCCGTTGGTACGATCGTGAAGATCATACCATATTTGATGTATGTGCAGATGACCATTGTCAGAGATATCAAGGAATAACAAAAGCTACCAATAATGCAGTAGTTGAAGCTGTAAAAGCGACAAGAGGTCAAATATTAATGTATAATAAGACTATTTGCGATGCACGTTTCAGCAAATGTTGTGGAGGAATAAGTGAAGAATTTGAATTTTGCTGGGAAGATAAAAATTATCCCTATCTAACTTCTATTAGAGATAAAGAAAATGAAAAGATAACAATCGACTTACGGCAAGAAAAAGAAGCCCAAAAATGGATAAGAAGTAATACACAATCCTTCTGTAATACACATAACAAAAAAATAATCAGTCAAATTCTAAATAATTATGATCAAGAAACCACTAATTTTTATCGTTGGAAGGTTGAATATACCCAAGATGAAATTAGTGGACTCATATCAAATAATACAAAACAAGATTTTGGTCATATTATAGACTTAATTCCTATGCAACGGGGAAAGTCCGGAAGAATTTCAAAACTACAAATAATTGGTGATAAAAGAACTCTTATCATAGGAAAAGAGCTTGAAATTAGAAGAACACTTAGTAACAGTCATTTATTTAGCAGCGCATTCGTAATTGATAAAGATAAATCCATTAATGGCATTCCACAACATTTTACGTTAATTGGTGCGGGTTGGGGACATGGAGTCGGCCTATGTCAAATTGGAGCTGCAGTTATGGGTGAACACGGCTATAATTATATACAGATCCTTGCACATTACTATAAAGGTGCAGAAGTAAAAACTTTATATTAAAGAATGGAAAAGAAATCACCTTGGGCATGGATTCCAACATTATATTTTGCAGAAGGGTTACCCTATGCTGCTATCATGATGCTGTCAATTGTAATGTATAAAAAAATGGGAATTTCTAATACTGAAATTACTTTCTGGACAGCATTAATGGGATGGCCTTGGGTTATTAAACCTCTATGGTCACCCTTTATTGATATCTTTAAAAAGAAAAGATGGTGGATTGTTACTATGGAGTTTATACTGGGTATTGGTTTATCCGGAATAGCTTTTGTCATACCCACTCCTTTTTTCTTTCAGACCACGATTTTTATTTTTTTTCTTTTGGCATTTAGTTCCGCTACTCACGATATAGCAGCTGATGGCTTTTATATGTTAGAGCTTGATGAACATGACCGCGCCTTTTACGTAGGAATACGTTCTACTTTTTACAGAGTTTCAATGGTTA